>DASZRO010000009.1 GCA_035550055.1 Mycobacteriales bacterium
GTTGGTGAGACTGACCGGGTTCGCGCCGCCGACGATCCACTCCGCCGCGGCTCGGCTCGGTGCCGGCCTGTCTCGCCGGCTGTTCAACGTCATCGTCACGAATGTGCCCGGCCCGCAGTTCCCGCTGTATGCGATGGGGGCACAGATGGACGACTGCTTCCCGGTCGTCCCGCTGACGAAAGGTCAGACCGTGTCGATCGGCCTCATGTCCTACAACGGTGGGGTCTACTACGGGATGAACTGCGATCGCGACGCGATGCCTGACATCGACGTGCTCGCGAGCTGTATCGAGGAATCGTTGAGCGAGCTGGTGGAGACGGCAAAGTGAGTTCTGTCGATCGAGCGGACGCGACCAAGCGACGCGGCCTCGTCCTCGGCGGCGGTGGCGTCCTCGGTGCCGCCTGGATGATCGGTGCGCTGTCGGCGCTGCGCGACGCCTACGAGTGGGACCCGCGCGACGCCGAGATCGTGGTCGGCACGTCGGCGGGTTCGGTGGTCGGCTCGATGCTCGCGTGTGGCCTGTCCGTCGACACCCTCGTCAACCACCAGCGCGGGATCGTCGCGCCGGGTGATCCGGAGATCGGCTTCGACCCGGACACCGCCAGCGGAGGGGCGTTGCCGCCGCGGCCCCAGCTGCGGATGGGCTCTGTCTCACTCGTGGCCAAGGCGGTCCTCCACCCGCGCCGGATGCCCGTGCTCGCTGCACTGTCGGGTCTCGCCCCTCGCGGTCGAGGCACGCTGGCCGCAGTTGCCGATCTGGTCGACGCGGTCAACCCGGAAGGGCGCTGGCCGGAGCACCCCGAGGCGTGGCTGATCGCGATGGACTACGACTCCGGCAAGCGGGTTGCGTTCGGAGCGCCGGGTGCTCCCGAGATCTCGATGGCCGATGCGGTGATGGCGTCGTGCTCGATCCCGGGGTGGTTCACCCCGATCTCGGCGGGTGGCCGGCGCTATGTCGACGGCGGAACGCTGTCGCCGACCTCGCTGGATCTGCTGGCCGGGCGCGGGCTCGACGAGGTGATCGTGTTGGCGCCGATGGCGTCGTTCGACTACGACGACCCGACGACGATGGTGGCGAAGGGGGAGCGTCGGTTCCGCAGGGCGATGACGCGTCGGATCCTGGCCGAGGCGGGCAAGGTACGGCGCACCGGAACGGCGGTGACGATCCTCGCCCCCGGCCGCGAGGATCTCGAGGCGATCGGCGTCAACCTGATGGACCACCGTCGTCGCGGTGCCGTGCTCGACGTAGCGTTGCGGACCACGGCGGAGGCGCTGTCCGACGCCGCCCCGCCGCCGCTGTCCGCTGCCGGGTAGCGATGCGGGTCTACCTGCCGGCAACACTTTCGCTGCTGCGCGACTGGCTGGCTGCCGGCGCCGCGACGCCGGCGGGGCACGGGTACGCCGTCACCCCCTCGCTTCGGGAGTGGTACCGAGAAGGGGACCTCGAAGAGCTCGAGCACGCGGCTGCGCTGCTGGCGGCGGTCGCGTCGCTGGAGCTGCTCGCCGAGGACCCGGCGGCGCCCCGCCGCCGCGTCGTACTCGCCGCCGACGTCGACGACACCGATGTCGTGCCGGCCCACGACGAGCGAGGCGTGGTGCGCCTCGCCGGCTCGGTGGCGGTGGCGCAGTGGGCGAGCGCGCTGGTCGACGACGACGGCGCAGCCGAGGTGGTGACCGGCGCCGTGGCGCTGTTGCGAGACCCGCAGGCGTCAGCCGACGACCTCGACTTCGCGCTCGGCGAGGCCGAGGCGGCCGACCTCAGCTGGTACGCCGTGCAGGAACTGGCAGACCTGCTGACATGAGGACAGCGGCCGGCGCATTGACCCCCAAACGGGTGTCAAGTCGACACCCGTCGGGCACCGACTAGATCAGCGATGCTTGTTGCGTCTGCCGCGGGGACTGCGGCGCCGGTGACCCGCAGGGAGCTGGACCCGCTTCGCGAGCGGCCGCTCTACCTGCGGTCGCTACGCGCCCTGCTCGCCGTGACTGTCATCATCTACGCGGCGCTCGTTCCCCACGACGTCCGTACCTCCGAGCTCGACGTCGCCGCGCTGTCGGTTGGCTACCTGGTCACGACGTTCGGGGTCGAGGCGGTCTCCCGGCTGCTGACCGGTGGCTTCTACCGCTGGCTGTTCTGGCTGGCGCTGGGCATCGACGGAGCGTTCCTCGCGGCCGCGACGTACCTGGTCGGTGGCTCGCCCGGCCCGGTGCGCTACCTGGTGTTGGTCTACCTCACGGTGATCAACCTGCTGGGGGCGTGGCGGATCGGCGTGCTCAGTGCGGTCTGGCAGTCGATGACCCAGCTCGCGTTCTACCTCGCGCAACGCAGCCATGCGCTCGCGGCGATCGCCAACCCGGTCACCCCCGGCCGTGAGGGCAACCAGTTCGCGGCCTTTCTCGCCGCGCTGTGGGTGCTGACGATCGTCACGGCACTGCTGTCCGCGGTCAACCAGGAAGAGCTACGGCGCCGTCGCTACGAGGTGGACCGGCTCGTCGACCTCGGCCGCGACCTGGAGAACGCCGAGGACGCCGACACGATCGGCCAGCTGCTGCTCGGCGCGCTCGGTGACGCGTTCGGCTTCGAGCGCATGGCGTTGTTCGGGGTGGTGCACGACGTCCCCCGGCTGCTCGTGGCGACGCAGCCGACGGCGCCGTTCGACGGCACGTTGCACGATCGCTCGCTGCTCACCCAGGCCGTTGCCGAGCGAACCACGATGCGGGTGGACCGGGTCGACGACGAAGCGGACCCGTGGCTTGCGGCGAGCTTCCCGGCGGCCCATGATCTCGTCGTCGTGCCGTTGCTCGCCGACGGAGTCGTCGGGGTCCTGGTCGCCGGCCTGGGGCACTGGGCGAACAAGCCGGCCGAAGGCCGGGTCATCGCGGCAACCGAGCGCTTCGCCGGGCACGCCGCGCTGGCGGTGCGCAGTGCCGATCTGCTCGCCCGGGTGCGTCAGCTGGCGATCACCGACGGCCTGACGCAGCTGTCGAACCGCCGGGCGTTCGACCGGGCGATCGAACGGGAGATCGGACGCGCAGCGCGATCGGACGGGCGGCTGTCGGTCGTGCTGATCGACCTCGACCACTTCAAGGACCTCAACGACGAGTACGGCCACGTGACCGGCGACACGGTCCTGCGCCAGATCAGCCGGGCACTCGCCGGCTCGGTGCGCACTTACGACACCATTGCCCGGTACGGCGGCGAAGAGTTCGCCGCCGTCCTGCCGGGGTGCTCGGCGGGGCTTGCCTTCACCCTGGCCGACCGGCTGCGGCTGGCCGTGCAGGATGCGGCATCGGACATCAAGGTCACCGCCAGCGTCGGGGTCGCGACCTACCCCTACGACGGTGCGGACACGAGCACGCTGCTGCGTTCGGCGGACCGCGCGTTGTATGCCGCCAAACGCGCCGGGCGCAACCGGGTGCGATCGGCCGAGCAGGCGGAGGTCGAGCTCAAGGACAGCCAGCAGTCGCAGTGAGCAGCCGGCTTCAGGAGCCGCTGTCGATCGGCGGCGCGACGGTGCGCAACCGGCTCTACCGCGCCCCGGTCCTCGAAGGCGCTGGTGACGGCGAGGACGCGGCCGCCGCCTACCAGCGGCAGTTCGTCGCCAACGCCGAGGACGGCGTCGGGTTGATCATCCAAGGGTCGTCGTGCATCTGGCCGGAGGGACGCACCTCGCCGGGCATGACGTGCGTCGACACCCGAGACAAGATGCTGCGACTGGCGCCGATGGTCTCGGCGGTCAAGCGGGCGGGCGCGACGATCTTCATCCAGCTGGGTCACGGCGGGATCTACGCGATGGAGAGCTGGCACGAGCCGTACGCCTCGCAGCGGCGTGGGCCGGTGCTTGCCGCCTCACCGTTGCGGCCGCTGCTGCGCCCGTCGTTTCGCGGGGTGCCGGTGCATGTGCTGACCACCGACGAGGTGCACGCGATGGCCCGCCGTTACGGGGAGGTTGCCGGCTGGGCGCGTGAGGCGGGCTACGACGGTGTGCAGCTCGGGTCGGCCAACGCCAAGCTGCTCGACCAGTTCCTGTCACCGTTCTACAACCGGCGTACCGACGAGTTCGGTGGATCTGCGCAGGCCCGCGCCCGAGTGCTCCGGCTGATCCGCGAGGCGGTGGCCGAGCATGCCGGGCCCGATTTCCCGTGCACGGTCAAGGTGCCGGTCGAGGTGGCCCCGTTCGGCCTGCCGCATACCTCTTTCGAGGAGGCGTTGCGGCTGTCGCGGCTCGTCGAGGAGTGGGGCTTCGACGCGGTCACGCCGGTCGCGGTGTCGGTGCTGCCCGACACCACCCTCGCGCGTGGCGCGGCTGCGACCACCCTGCGCGACAACACGGCGATGGCGCAGCGGTTGCGTCGCGCGGCGCCTCGGCGGACTCGCCGGGCCTCGTTGCGGTTCGGCTACTGGTGGGCGGCACGTCGAGCGCCGTTCGAGCCCGTGTGGAACCGCGCGCTGTTCACCGCGGTGTCCGAGCAGGTGTCGATCCCGGTGTTCGCGGTCGGTGGCATCCGCACCGCGGATGAGGTGAACCAGATCCTCGACTCCGGCGCCGCCGACATGGTCGGGATCGGACGGCCGTTCTACGCCGAACCCCACTTGGCCGCGCGGATCCTGGCGGGCGACCCGGGACCGAGCGCGTGCCGCAACTCGAACCGCTGCGTGCCCGCCCAGATGCTCGGCTTGCCGGGCGCCTGCTACAACCCTGAGGTCAACCGAGAGGTCAGGTCGGCGAGCGATTCGAGCTGTTCCACGTAGTGCTCGAGCGAGTGGTGCACCAGGCTGACCTTCGCGATCGTCGCCCCTGCCTCCGTGAGGCGGGTGAGCTCGTCGGCGGTCTCGCCAGCCGCGCCCAGGGGGTCGATCGGCTGCGCGGGCGGCAGGACGACCTCGAAGCCCGGCGGTAGGTCGAAGCGCTGGAGCCAGTCCTTCGCTTGCGCCGCGCTGACCGCGAACGGCGTCCAGCCGTCGGCGAGCTCGACCGCGCGGCGAAGCGAACGAAGCGAGCGGCCGCCGACCCAGATCGGCACCTTCGACTGGCTCGCGCACGGGTCGATCACGAACCCGTCGAACGAGTAGTGGGTGCCGTCGTAGGACGGCTGCCTCGACGACAGCGCGACCCGCAGCGCGCGAAGCGCGTCGTCGGCGATCTCGCCCCGACCCTCGAACGGCACCCCCAGCAGCTCGAACTCCTCGCGCAACGTCCCGACGCCGACCCCGAGGACGAGCCGCCCGCCGCTGACGGCGTCGAGGGTGCCGTACCGCTTCGCGATGGCGAGCGGGTGGTGGTAGCCGAGCACGAGGACGTTGGTGGCCAGACGGATCCGGCTGGTCCGCGCGGCGAGGTAGCCGAACGTCGCGAGCGGATCCCAGTACGTCGCACCCCGTCTCGGCGCCTCGGCCGCGGTCACGCCCACGTGCTCGCTGCAGGTGAGGTGGTGATAGCCGAGCGCGTCGGCGGCTTCCGCTATTCGCGCGACGTCCGCGATCGTCGCCGACTCCTCCCACCGGGCGTGGGCGCCGGGCATCATCGTCAGCACGGGGGTGACGATCGCGAGGCCGAGGGGGCGGCTCACGTCCACGCCTCCCAGCTGATCATCGTGCGCAGCGGGGCGGCGTACGCCGGGGTGACGTCGCCGCTGGCCCAGCGCAGCTCGAGGAGTGGCCGCAACGCTGCGGTGGTCTGCAGCGGGTCGTCGTCGAGATAGATCACCGTTACGAGCTGCGGATCGCCCTCGCAGGTCGCTGTCACCGTCCAGCTGTGAAAGCTGTCGAAGCTCCAGCAGCCGGCGACGCCGTGCGCCGCCATCAGCAGCGGGAGGTGGTCGGCGGCTTCCCAGCCTCGCCAGCGTTCCAGGTCGCCGGTCGGCTGCTCGACGAGCAGCACGATGCCGCGGTTGGGCCGGAACGCAACGACGTCGGCCGACACCGCGACCCGCGGCGCGGCCTGGACACCGCGAAGCGCGAGCAGCCGGGTTGACAGC
>DASZRO010000010.1 GCA_035550055.1 Mycobacteriales bacterium
AACCCGATCGCGCCTCCGGTCAACATGACGATCGTCGACGACGGCAACGGTGAGCACCACATGGAGGGCAGTGTGGTGTTCGGTCCGGCGTACGAAGGCCCTCCCGGCCACTGCCACGGCGGGTTCATCGCCGCGATGTTCGACGAGCTGCTCGGCTTCGTACAGCTGGCTCCAGGCTTCACGGCGTACCTCCACGTCGAGTACCGCCGGCCCACCCCGCTCAACAAGGAGCTCCAGCTGCGAGGTTGGATCGAGTCGGTCGAGGGACGCAAGCGCATGATCCGCGGCACGTGCCACCTCGACGGCGTGCTGCTGACCGAGGCGCACGGGCTGTTCATCGCACCACGCGAAGGCAAGGACTATCTCGGCCTCTTCGGGGAGCCGGCGGGAGGGACCACGGGATGAACGGCGGCCGTTTCGAAGATCGGGTGGCGCTCGTCACCGGAGCCGGCTCGGGGATCGGGCGGGCCACCGCGCTTCGACTCGCGGCCGAAGGCGCGAGGGTGCTCGCCGTCGACATCAACGAGGTCGGCTTGAAGGAGACGGTCGAGCTCGGCGGGGCATCGATCGTCCCTCGACCGGCCGACGTGACGATCGTCGCCGAGTGCCAGGCAGCGGTGGGCGAGGCGATCGCCCAGTTCGGCAAGCTGAACCTGCTCGGCAACATCGCAGGCATCAGCGGCAACGCGCACATGACCGAGGTGACCGAGGCCGAGTACCGCCGGATGTTCGGCGTGAACGTCGACGCGTACTTCTTCCTGGCCCAGGCCGCGATCCCGCATCTGCTCGAGACCAACGGTGTGATCATCAACATCGCCTCGAACGCCGGACTGATGGGCCAGGCGTACTCGGTGCTCTACACGATGACCAAAGGCGCCGTCGTACAGCTCACCAAGTCACTCGCGATGGAGTACATCAAGCGGCCGCTGCGTGTCGTGGCGATCGCGCCGGGCGGCACTGACACCGCCCTGGTTCGCAACTTCTCGATGCCGGACGACGTCGACTGGGACCTGGTCGGTCGCTACACGAGCCCTCGTGGCTTCGCCAAGCCCGAGGACATCGCCGCGCTGTTCTGCTTCCTCGCATCGGACGAGGCTCGCAACATCCACGGTGCGATCGTGTCCAGCGACAACGGCATCACCGCCGGATAGGGGGCGCAGCCATGGTCGACCGCATCGAGGTGTCACGTCAGATCAACGCTTCGCCGGAGAAGATCTTCGCGCTGCTGGCGAGCCCGGCTGGTCACGTCGCGATCGATGCAACCGGAATGCTCCAGTCCTACACCGGCGAGCCGGTCTCGGCGGTAGGCGACTCGTTCGTGATCCACATGGATCGCAAGTCACTCAACGACTTCCCGGAGCTCGGTCGGTACGACGTGACGGTTCTCATCACGACGTACGAGCAGGATCGCGAGATCGCATGGACGCCCACCGGCCGGCTCAACCTCAACCACGTCTACGGCTACCGGCTCGAGCCGGGCGACGGCGGCACCCTCGTCACGCAGTACTACGACTGGTCAGCCATCGAGCAGAACTGGCGTGACATGAACATCTTCCCGGTCATCTCCGAGACGGCGCTGCGCGCAACTCTCGGCATCCTCGCCCGGACCGTCGAAGCCCACTGAACTCCCGGTGATCTTGACGCTTTCGGCCCGAAAACCCCCTCATCAGGCCGACAACGTCAAGATCACCGGGGGTGAGCCGCGGACGGTTCCGCGTCAGAGCTTGGCGGCTTCTGGAATCACCCGTTCCGCGAGGATCTCCAGGGGCTTGATGGTCGAGACGCCCGGGATGGTCCCGTGCAGATGCGTCACCCCGAGCGCGGACAGCGTCTGCAACGACTCGAGGATCGCGTCGACCTTCTCGCCGTTGGCGCCCGGGTCGAGCGGGCCCATGACCGTCTTCTCGATCGCGTCGTAGTCGCGCCCGACGTCCTCGCAGTGCTGGCGCAGCACGTCGAGCTTGTGCGACAGGTCCGCACCGTAGAAGAGGTTGCACGCGTCGGCGTACTGCGCGACGAGTCGCAGCGTCTTCCGCTCACCACCGCCGCCGATCAGGATCGGCGGGTGCGGGCGGGTGATCGGTTGCGGCGAGTTCAGCGTGCGCTCGAGCTGGTAGTGCTTGCCGGCATACGCCCCGTCGTTGTCGCTCCACATCTGCAAGCAGATCTGCAACGCCTCCTCGAGCCGCTCGAAGCGCTCGGCCGTCGGCGGGAAGAACAGCCCCAGGCCGCGTGACTCCTCCTCGTTCCACGCCGCACCGATGCCGAGATAGGCGCGCCCGCCCGAGAGGACGTCGAGGGTCGTGACCTGCTTCGCCAGCAGTCCCGGTGCCCGGTAGACGACGCCGGTCACCCACGCGAGCAGCTTGATCCGCGAGGTCCGCGCCGCCAGGTAGCCCAGCGTCGTGTAGGCCTCGAGCATCTCGGCTTCGGGCGGACCGAGGTGACCGATCTGCCACACGTGATCCATCACCGACAGCTTCGCGAAGCCGAGCTGCTCGGCCTCCGTCGCGATCGTCGTCAGATCGCTCGCGAGCTGTTGCGGTCCCGCCGGGAAGGTGAACTGCGAGATGTGTACGCCGAGATCCATGGGCTCACGCTAGCCCCGGCCGGAGGCCTCACGACAAGCGGACGATCCGGACGACGACGTCGCCGGAGTCCGAGTTCTTGCCCGCCCCCGCGAGGTCGACGCTGACGGTGCTCGACGAGGGAGTCCGCAGGTCGAGTCGATACGCATGAGTGACGGTGTCGCACCCCGACCCGTCGTCGTCGACCGGCTGCCAGCTCTCGCCCCACAGCTGCAGTTGGTCGCCACTGAGCTGCAGACCGGACCGGCGCGGCTGCCAGCCCTGGTCTGTGTGGCTGCAGACCGCATCCGCGGCGACCCCACCGGCGTGCCACAACCCGCGCGCGGTGAGCCGGTACGTCGCGTTCCTGCTCAGCAGCCAGTGCGCGGTCGCACTTGCAGCGCTCGCCGTCACGACGAGCCGCTTGCTCGCGCCGACCGCGAGCTTCGGCAGCGGCGGCTCCATGACGCCCGACACGGTCCCGGTCCAGAACGACGTCTTCTCGCGGGCCCCGGCCCAGCCGAACGAGAAGTGGATGTGGTTGACGTGGCAGTCGGTCACCCCAAAGCAGGGGTAGGGCTCCCATCGCTGGTCCCAGGATCCCCAGATCCGCTTGTTCCAGATGACGTACATCAAGCCGAGGCGGCGGAACATCGCGAGGGCGTTGCCGTCCGCGTCGGTGGCGAACAGCCAGTTCAGCAGTGACTCGCCCGCTGCGCGTTGAGCCGGTATCCGATGATCCGCCCCCCAGTCGAAGGCCCGTCCGTCGTAGTGCTCACTGGTTCCGCCGACGCTGCAAGGGCGCAGGTCG
Source organism: Mycobacteriales bacterium (assembly GCA_035550055.1). Lineage (NCBI taxonomy): Bacteria > Bacillati > Actinomycetota > Actinomycetes > Mycobacteriales > Mycobacteriales bacterium. The sequence continues at coordinate 3,379 of DASZRO010000010.1, forward strand.
CCGAGTGAGGTCGTGGCGGGGTAGGTCGTGAGCAACAGATGCTCGAATGCCGCCACCCCCGGCTCGACGCGCTGGATGCACAAGAACTGCGGCTGGTACGGCGCGAAGCCCTCGATCGCCGCCGGAAACGAACGCGAGGGCGGCGGCGGTGGCAGTCGGGTCGCCGCCACCGACGGTGCGATCGGCAGCAGAACCGCGAGGCTGGCAACGGCTGTGATCAGGAGTCGGCGCACCGCAAGGCCCTCGGCACCGGCACATGACGCAGTGAAGCCGCCCGGGCCGGATCCACCCGAAGAGCCGACGACGAGTCAGGAAATGTCCGACAGCCCCGACCGTTCGCCGGTGCCGACGGCTAACGCGGGACGGGAAGCGCCACCTCGCTGAGCGCCTTCTTGTGAATCGTCTTGCTGAAGTAGCCGGCGCCGAAGTCGAGACACATGACGACGTACCAGAACTCTTCCGCACCGGTCATCGGCGTGCCTCGGGCCTCACGCATGGCCTTCTTCATCGGCACCTTCGCGAGGTAGCCCGCGCCCAAGGCGACGCACATGAGGACGTACCAGATCTTCTCCCATGTGGTGAGCTCCCGGCACAGCCCGAGCTCGGTGAGGGCCTTCTTGGCGGGAATCTTCGTGAAGTAGCCCGCGCCGAACGCGATGCACTGCACGACGTACCAGAACCGCTCCCACCCGGTCAGCTGCGCAAGCCCGACGTCGCTGAGCGCCTTCTTGAGCGGCACCTTCGCCATGTACGCCCCACCAGTGGGAATGCACAGCAGGACGTACCAGAACCTCTCCGCGCCGGTTCGCTGGACGCCGCCGGACGGCGGCGCACCGGCGGGCGCGGCAGCAGGCATCGAGGGCGTCGGTGGCGGCGGCGGTGGCACCAGCGGTGGCGGTGGCGACGCAGCGGGCGGTGGCGGTACGGGCGGCGCTTGGGGTGGAGGCATCGCGGACGGCGGCGTCGGCGGGGCGGGTGGTTCGGCGGGCGCGGCCGGCTGGATCGGCCCCGGCAGTGCTGAACCCGGCAGTGCGCTGGGCTGCTCCGGCTGCCCGCCGCCGGAAGGTTGCTCGGTCATCGACGTCTCCCCCACCTCGCCCCGATGAACGAAGTGAACCACGCGATGCGGGTGTCGCACACGCACAACGGCGGCCGTCCCAACAAGGGGACGACCGCCGTCGCGAGGTGGCGGAGCCGGGTCAGCCGGCGCTCTCGCGGTAGCGGGTGGTCGACACGACCGGGTCGGTGTCGATCTTCGGGATCACGTGCTCGCCGAGCAGCTTGATGGTGCGCAGCGTGTCCTCGATCTTCGCCGGGCCGATGCCGAACACGAGCTGGTCGATGCCGGCCTCTTCCCAGCGCTTGCATTGCGCGAGCGCCATGTCGGGGTCGCCCATCACGATTCCGCCGAACTCCGATGCCAGCTCGGCGGTCTCGAGCGTCGGCTCGGGCAGCGTCTGCGGCCACGGCGGAACCCACTCGGGAGCGGGGAAGGTGTCGTGGTAGCGGTAGACGTTGGAGACGAGGTAGTTCGGCTTGGAGTCGACGTAGGACTGGAACGCGGTCTCCTTGTCCTCCGCGACGTAGGCCGCGATGCACGACATGATGTTGTCGTTGACGAACGAGCCGATCGGCTCGGCGTTGGCGATGCCGTCCTTGTAGGACTTGCGCAGCTTCTCGACCTTGTCCCAGCGGTCGAGGGAGAAACCGAGCACGCCGAGTCCCATGCGACCGGCCATCTCGTACGACGGCGGGTTGCCTGCGGCGTACCACATCGGGGCGTGCGCCTTGCCGTACGGACGCGGCAGGATCTTGCGCGGCGGCAGCGACCAGTACTTGCCCTTGTAACCCTCGTAGGTGTCCTGGGTGAACATCTTCGGGAACTCCCGGATGACGTCCTCCCAGATCTCCTTCGTCTGGTTGGTGTCGGTGACCCCGAGGTGGTCGAGGAAGCCGAGGATCTCGTGGCTTCCGGCACCGCGGCCCGTGCCGAACTCCACACGCCCGTGGCTGATCTGGTCGATGTAGTTGATCCGCTCGGCGAGCTTGGCCGGGTGGTTGACCGCGGGCAGCGGGTTGAAGATGCCGCCGCCGATGTGGATCCGCTCGGTCTTCGCGGCGAGGTAGCCGGCGACGACGTCGTTGGCGGACAGGTGGGAGTACTCGTCGAGGAAGTGGTGCTCGGTCAGCCAGACGAACTTGAAGCCCGCCGCGTCGGCGGCGATGACCGCCTCGAGGTCTTCGAAGATCGCGTGGTGCTCGGCGTCGGGATCGACCTCACGACGGCTGTTGGGCACGTAGTTCTGGATGAAAAGGCCGAACTCCATCAGCTGCTCCCCTGCAGAGACTCAGACGCTCAGGTAATTGCATTATATGGCATAACGTTATGTAGGAATCAAGACGCATCCGAGGGCTTGGCGGGACGCCAGAAGACGGCGAGCAGGCCGAGCGCGCCGACCACGCCCAGCAGCGAGATCAGCAGGCCCTTGCCGCCGTACATCCAGCTGCCGAGGTCGAAGGCGTTGTCGAGGGAGAACTTGCCGCCGCCGAGAGCGCAGAGCGCGAACGCAGCCATCGTGATGAACAGGACGTACTCGTAACCCTCGCCCGGCCGGAAGATGAAGTAGCCGTTCTTGAGGTGGTTGGTGATGAGCGCGACGAGCATCACGCCGATCACGCCGGCTGCGGCGAGCGGCGTCAGCAACCCGAGGAACAGCAGCGGCGCCACGCCGAGCTCGGTGTAGGTGGCGAACCGGGCATGCAGCCACCCCGGCCTCATCCCGAGCGACTCGAACCAGCGCCCGGTGCCTTCGAGCTTGCCGCCGCCGAACATGTGGTTGTAGCCGTGGGCCAACATCGGGATGCCCAACGTGAAGCGCAGGATCAGCGCGGCGTAGTCGACGCCATGGAACGAGGCGTACATCGGTTCAGACCCCCTCGGGTGCGGCGCCGTGCAGCGCCTCGGTGACGGCAGCGGCGGCGGCACGCAGCCGCGCGACGGTGAAGTGCAGGTCCGACAGCGGCGAGTCGCCGTCGCTCATCCGGACCGAGCCGGTGAGTACGGCGGAGAGCACCATCACGACGGCGCCGCCCGGCCCGAACACCGGAGTCGACACGGTGCGCTCGTCACCGGGGTCGGCGACCGGCGACTCGTAGTCCGGCGGCAGCAGCCCGATCAGCTGGTGGAGCTGCTCGCTGGTCTCCTCGGCATGCAGCGTCGGGTCCGGCCGGGACATGACCTGTGCCGCCTCGGAGTGCCAGCGGTGCCCGCGCCCGATGGAGTAGCCGGCCGCGCGCACCTCCGCCAGCGTCCGCTTCAGGATCTCGACACTCCCGGGCGGGGCGTTGCGGTGCAGCCGGTCGAGCCACACCTGCTGCGCCGACGGAGGCGCCCACGCGACGAACGCGGTCCCCACCGGTGGCTCGAACGGGATCCGCTGGCCGACCGCCGTGGGCAGCGAGAAGCTGGACTCGAGCTGGCCGGCGCGAGCCAGCAGCACCATGTCGGCGCCGACGATGGCGCTGGCGACGCACTCCACCTCGAGTTCTTGGGCCAGCCGCTCCATGTAGGGGCGGGCAAGGTCGGCCGACCGCATCTGCAACGCGAGGTCTGACTCCCAGGCAGCGAGCGACAGCGACGAGAAGCGTCCGTATCCGCCCTGGAAGAACACCAGCGGCAAGGTGTTGCCGACGACGTCGAGCTCACGCACCCGGCCGATCACGATGTAGTGGTCGCCGGCCTCGTGCACCACCTCGAGGTCACAGTCGATCCAGGCGAGGCTGCCGTCGAGCATCGGACACCCGGAGCTCGCCGGCTTCCAGGACAGGTCGGCGAACTTGTCGCCACCGCTGACCGCGAACGTCCGGCAGACCGACTCCTGGTCCGAGCCGAGGATGTTGACGCAGAAGTGGCCGTGGTCGCGGATCCGCGGCCAGGTGCTGGAGTTCTTGTCCGGCATGAAGGCGACGAGCGGCGGGTCGAGCGACACCGAGCTGAACGACCCAATGGCCAGCCCGCCCGGCTTGCCCTCGGCGTCCAGACCGGTGACGACCGCAACGCCGGTCGGGAAGTGCCCGAGCACGCGGCGGAAGTGCTTCGGGTCTATCGGCGAGGCCTCGGTCGGGTTCGTCATTCGGCGGCTTCACCCATGCTGGTCATCTCGTTCAGGGCAAAGTCACGCAGCTCGTACTTCAGCACCTTGCCCGAGGCGTTGCGCGGCAGCGATTCCACGACCGTGACGCTACGCGGTGCCTTGAAGTTGGCCATGTGCTCCCGGCACCACGCGACGAGCGCGTCGGGGTCGACGTCGGCGCCCGGGCGCTCGACGACGAACGCGATCCCCACCTCGCCGAGCCGCTCGTCCGGGATGCCGACGACCGCTACCTCCGCCACCCCGTCGTACCGGGCGATGAACTGCTCGACCTCCGCGGGGTAGGCGTTGAAACCGCCGACGACGTACATGTCCTTGAGCCGGTCGGTGATCCGGACGTTGCCGGCCTCGTCCATGACCGCGATGTCGCCGGTGTGCAGCCAGCCGTCGGCGTCGATCGCCTCGGCCGTCGCCGCATCGTCCTCGTAGTAGCCCTTCATCACGTTGTAGCCGCGGACCACGACCTCGCCCGGCTCGCCCGTCGGCAGCTCGTTGCCCTCCGGGTCCACGATGCGCACCTCGGTGTCGGGGATGGCCCGGCCAGAGGTGGTCGCGATCGTCTCGGGGTCGTCGCCCTGGCGGCACATCGTCACCGTGCCGGTCGCCTCGGTGAGGCCGTAGGCGGTCAGAACGGTCTCGACCGCAAGCTCGTCACGCAACCGCTCGACGAGCACCACCGGCACGGCGGCGGCGCCGGTGACCACCAGGCGCAGCGAGGAGAGGTCGCGCGTCGCCCGGTCGGGTGCGTCGAGGATCGACTGGTGCAACGTCGGCGGCCCCGGCAGTACGGTGATCCGTTCGCGTTCGATCAGGTCGAGCACCGCCGGTACGTCGAACACCGGTTGCGGCACGATCGTCGCGCCGCGCAGCAGGCACGCGATGATGCCGGCCTTGTAGCCGAACGTGTGGAAGAACGGGTTGACGACGAGATAGCGGTCGCCGGTGCGAAGCCCGACGATGCGGGCCCAGGTGTCGAACACCTGAAGCGTCTGGGCGTGCGTCGTCACCACGCCCTTCGGCTTGCCCGTGGTGCCCGACGTGAAGATCAGGTCGCCGGTGTGGTCCGGGTAGACCCCACCCATCCGGGACGACACGTCGTGGGTGGGCCCGCCTTCCCACAGAGCCGGGCCGAGTACGACGGCCTGGCCGCCCCAGCCGGACAGCATCGCCGGGTAGTCGTTGCCGAGGAAGGGCGGCGAGACGAAACAGAGCTTCGCCGCGCTGCGGTCGAGGATCCACGCGGCCTCCTCGCCCTTGTAGCGGGTGTTGAGCGGGACGAGCACGCCTCCGGCGGCCAACGCGCCGAGTCCGGCCACGATCCACTCGAGCGTGTTCGGCGCCCAGATGCCGACCCGGTCGCCCGGTTCGACGCCGAGCCGGATGCACTCCCCCGCGGCGGCGTGCACGAGCTCGGCGAGCTCGGCGAAGGTGACCCGTCGCTCGCCGTCGACCACGGCCTCCGAGTCGCCGTACGCCGCCGCGGCGGTCTCGACCAGGCGCGGAATCGTCGGCGGTACGCCGCTCACCTCAGCGCCTACTCACCCAGGACGCCGGCGGACCGCAGGGCGTCGATCCGCGCTTCGTCGTAGCCGCACACCGAGCGCAGCACGTCGCTGGTGTGCTGGCCGTTGGTCGGCGCCTTCTCCGGCACAGGCAAAGTCTCGCCTACGAACCGGACCGGGAAGCCGAGCTGGTCCGCGCCGAGCCGTTCGGCAGGAATCCAGCCGAGCCGGTCGACGAACTGCGGATCGTCGGCGAGGGTCTGCGGGGTGTTGACCGGGGCGATCGGGGTGTTGACCCGCCCGCCGAACTCCAGCCACTCGGCCGAGGTCCTGCTCGCGAAGATCGTGCGAAGCTCCGCCTGCAGCTCCCGGTTGCCGCGCGCGTGGTCGGCGTACTTCGAGCCCGGCCATTTCTCGAACAGGTCTTCGCGCCCCACGCCCACGCAGAAGTTCTTCCAGAACGCCTGCTCGCTCGCCATGAACAGCACGTGCCCGTCGGCGCTGGCGTAGATCTGGTAACGCACGCCCTCGGCCATGCCCGCGGTGCCGGGGGCACGCCGCTCGTAGTTGTCACTCGGGTTGCCGGTGACCTCGGACTCCGGCCTCTCGTAGGCGCGCCACGTCTCACTGCGGTACCAGTCGAAGGCCGCGGCGCAGTCGGACTGCGCGAGCTCGAGCTCGGCACCTTCACCGGTCGCCCGCGCCCGGATCACCGCGGCGAGGATCGCGAGTGCGCCGTAGAGCGGAGCCGCGAAGATGCCGATGCTGACGTGCTCCGGGATGTAGGTGAAGTCCTCGTCGTCCACGGCAGGCGTGACGATCCCCGCCCATGTGTCGTAGGCGATGCCGTGGCTCGGATAGTCCTTGTACGGGCCGGTCGCGCCGTACCCGGAGATGCTCGCGAAGACCAGCTTCGGGTTGCGGCCACGCAGGTCGCTCGGCCCGATGCCCAGTCGCTCGAGCGCTCCGGGACGCATCGCTTCGACGACGAGGTCGGCGGATTCGGTCAGATCGCGGAAGACCGCCTTGCCCTCGTCACTGCGCAGGTCGAGGGTGATGCTCTTCTTGCCGCGGTTGAGGTGCAGATGCATCAGCGAGACGCCCTCGACGATCGGCCAGGTCATCTGACGGATGTAGTCGCCGGCGGCCGGCTCGACCTTGATCACCTCGGCACCGAGGTCGACCAGCGCACTGGTGATCGCGGCCGGCCCGAGCATCGAGCACTCCACGACACGCATCCCCGCAAGTGGCGCAGTCATCGGCCCATCCCTTCCCGTCGAGCCCAACCTTTTTGGTCTCTCAGCACCCCTTGAAAGACCATTTACGTTGGGCTCGGCCGTCCGAGGACCGCGCGCGCCACGCGTTCGCGGTGCCACGCGGCCGTGCCCCACAGGCTCGACAAGGTCCAGGTGCGCTTGAGCCACATGTGCAGGTCGTGCTCGAAGGTGTAGCCGATGCCGGCGTGCACCTGCAGCGCCGTACGCGCCGCGCGTTGGGCGGCGGTCGTGGCGGCGTACTTCGCGTGAGAGGCGTCTCGGCTGCGGGTCGCGCTGTCGCAGGACACCGACCACGCGGCTCGCGCGACCACCGGAGCGGCGAAGGCGTTGGCGACGTAGACGTCGGCGAGCTGATGCTTGATGGCCTGGAAAGACCCGATCGGTACGCCGAACTGCTCGCGCTGCTTGGCATAGCCGACGCTCGCGTCGAGAAGTACGTCGGCGACCCCGGTCAGCTGCGCCGCGACGCACACCGCGGCGTAGTCGAAGGCAGCTTCGAGGTCGCTGCCGCCGAGCACGACACCCGTGCCGTGGGGCGGGGTGACGGTGGCCAGCCGGACCCCACGGTCGACAGACTGCGCCGGGGTCAGCTCCACGTCGGTCCGCTCGACCGCCACGTGCAGTCCGGCGCCGTCGGCCACGATGAGCAGGTCCGCCCACGGCGCCGCGCTCACCACCTCGCCGGGGCCGAGGCGCACTGCGATGACCGCATCACCCGCGACCACCCGCGGCAGCCAGTCCTGCGCGATCGGCCCGCCGGCGTGAGCGAGCATCGCGGCGCCCACGACGGTCTCGACGACGGGCGCCGGCACCGCGCAGCGTCCGAGTACGACGAGCGAGGGCAGCAACGCCGTCAGGTCGGCACCTGACCCGCCGTAGGACTCCGGGACGGTCAAGCCGAGCAGGCCGCACTCGGCGAGTGCTGCCCACACGCCGGGAATCCGGCCGTCGGCGTCGTCCCAGGCGGCGCGCAGCGCCTCGGGATGTGCGAGGTCCGCCAGCAGCGCCTGCACCGACCTCGAGAACTCGAGTGCGTCGGGATCGGGGTCGAGTCTCATCGCGGCAACCCGAGCACCCGCTCGGCCACCACGTTGCGTTGCACCTCGTTCGTGCCGGCGTAGATCGGGCCGGCCAGGGCGAACTCGTAGCCGTCGAGCCACGGACCGGCGACCGGATCTGCTTCGAGCGTCGCGCGGTCGCCGAGCATCGCGAGGGCGGCTTCGTGCAGCCGGATGTCGAGGGTCGACCAGAACAGCTTGTTGGCGCTGGACTCCGCCCCGATGGGCTTGCCGTCGAGTGCCTTGAGCGCCGTCGCGAGGACGTAGAGCCGGTAGGCGTCGGCGTCCATCCATGCGTCGACGACGTCGGCCCGCGCGGCGGCTGCCGCATCCGGATCGGCGCGGGAGATCGCGGCGTACAGGTCCGACAACCGGTCGGCCGTGGCCATGAACCTGCCGGGCGAGCGCAACGTCAGCCCTCGCTCCGAGGTCGTGGTCGACATCGCGACCTTCCAGCCGTCGCCGACGCCACCGAGGACGTGCTCGTCGGGGACGAACACGTCGTCGAAGAACACTTCGGCGAAGCCCGGCTCGCCGTCGAGCTGGCGGATCGGCCGAACGGTCACGCCGTCGGCCGACAGCGGCAGCAGGTAGTAGGTCAGGCCACGGTGCCGCTCGGAGTGCGGGTCGGAACGGAACAGGCCGAACGTCCAGTCCGCGAACGCGGCACGGGTGGACCACGTCTTCTGCCCGTTGAGCTTCCAGCCGCCGTCGACCTTGTCGGCGCGCGACCGCAGCGAGGCGAGGTCGCTGCCCGCGCCGGGCTCCGACCAGCCCTGAGCCCAGACCTCGTCCGCGCGGGCCATCGGCGGCAGGAAGCGGTCCTTCTGGGCCTCGGTGCCGAACTCGAAGATGGTCGGGGCGAGCAGGAAGATGCCGTTCTGGCTGACCCGCACCGGTGCCCCGGCGGCCCAGTACTCCTCCTCGAAGACGAGCCATTCGAGCAACCCCGCGTCCCGGCCGCCGTACTTCGCGGGCCAGGTGACGACCGCCCACCGGTCCTCGCACATCTTCCGCTCCCACTCGCGGTGGGCGGCGAACCCCTCGGCGGTGTCGAGCGAGGGCAACGGGGAGCTCGGGACGTGCGCGGCGAGCCATTCGCGGGCCTCGGCGCGGAACGCCGCAAGCGCGGGGGGCTCGTTCAAATCCACGCGGGTGAAGATATCTGACGACCCGTCAGAAAACCCCACGAAGTTGCTCGCTCCGCTCACAACCCCGCGGGGACCCCCAAGAGATCTGACTACCCGTCAGATACGCTTTTTTGCATGCCTGAGGCCTACATCGTCGATGCCATCCGTACGCCGGTCGGGAAGAAGAACGGCGGCCTGTCCGGCGTTCACACCGCCGACCTCGGCGCGCACATCCTGGGCGCGCTGGTCGACCACTCCGGCATCGACCCGGCCGTCGTCGAAGACGTCGTCTTCGGCTGCCTTGACACGATCGGCCCGCAGGCCGGCGACATCGCCCGCACCTGCTGGCTCGCTGCCGGGTTGCCCGAGGAGGTCCCCGGTACGACGGTCGACCGCCAGTGCGGGTCGTCGCAGCAGGCGCTGCACTTCGCGGCCCAGGGTGTGATGAGCGGGACGCAGGACGTCGTCATCGCCGGCGGCGTGCAGAACATGTCGATGATCCCGATCGGCGCCGCATTCCAGGCCGCGAAGCACGTCGGGTTCGACGACCCCAACCCGTTCTCCGGCTCGAAGGGCTGGGTCAAGCGCTACGGCGACCAGCCGGTCACCCAGTTCAACGGCGCCGAGATGATCGCCGAGAAGTGGGGCATCAGCCGGGAGGACATGGAGGCGTTCGCGTTCGAGTCGCACCAGCGAGCGATCCGCGCCATCGACGAGGGCCGCTTCGATCGCGAGATCTCGCCGTACGACGGTGTGACGACCGACGAAGGCCCGCGCCGCGACTCGACGCCGGAAAAGATGGCCGCCCTCAAGCCGCTGTCCGAAGGTGGCCGGATCACCGCCGCCGTCTCCTCGCAGATCTCGGACGGCGCCGCCGCGATCCTGGTCGTCTCCGAACGCGCCCTGAAGGAGCACAACCTCACCCCGCGCGCCCGCGTCCACCACATGTCGGTACGCGGCGCCGACCCGATCTACATGCTCACCGCGCCGATCAACGCGACGGCGTACGCGTTGGAGAAGACCGGCATGTCGCTTGACGACATCGACCTGGTCGAGATCAACGAAGCGTTCGCGCCGGTGGTGCTCGCGTGGCAGAAGGAGACCGGAGCCGACCTCGCCAAGGTCAACGTCAACGGCGGGGCGATCGCCCTCGGTCACCCGCTCGGCGCCACCGGGGCGAGGCTGATGACGACGCTGCTGCACGAACTGGAACGCACCGGCGGCCGATACGGCCTACAGACGATGTGCGAAGGCGGCGGGCAGGCCAACGTCACGATCATCGAGCGGCTGGGTTAGCCCTCGACGTCACAAGGGGTCGGCGCCGCCCATCAACGCGGTGAGCTTGGGTGAGCGCCACACCGATCCGTCGAGACCGACCAGCTGACTGAGCCAACCCTGCTCGTCGAGCTCGGTCAGCAGGGACGGCGCCTTCGCTCCCGCCGCGACGGCGCCGGTCGCGAGGCCGTCGGCCACGGCGAGATTGGGGCCGAGGACAGTCGCTGACGCCGCCGTCCGTGCGGACAGGCACTTGATGTGCTCACCTCCGGCAAGCATCCCCGACGTGGCGACGTTGAGGTCGTTGCCGACGACGGTGAACACCGTGCGCGAGCTGTCGGCGGGGTCGGTGACACCGATCTGCCACGGCAGGCCGGAAGCGGAGGCGCCGCGCGCGGCGACATGACCGCCTGCGTTGATCACGAGATTCGTCACGCCGTGGCGTGCGGCGATGTCGACCGATCGATCGAGCGCCCACCCCTTCACGACGCCGCTCGGGTCGGGCTCACCATTCCATCGAGGGTCGAAGGCGCCGTGCGTGAGCACCGCGACCGTCCCGGCCAGCGCGAGCACGTCCTGGAGCTCCGGCGAGGCGGCGACCTCCTTGCGTTGCCAGCGCAGCAGCAGCGAGTCGTCGCGGTAGGTGCTGAAGACGTCATCGACGTGGTGCAGGAAGGCGACGATCTCCTCGCGGGCAGCCGCCAGCGCAGCGGCATCCGGGCCGAGCAGGTGGATCGACACCACGCTGGCCCATACCTGCTCGGCGTGGGCCAGCCGCTGGACGGTCGCGGATGCCACCTACAGCGGGATGCAGAGGTTGAAGCTGCCGAGCGCGAGGTCGATGCCCAGTCCCTTGCCGCACGGCGCTTGTGTCACGGCAGCGGGCTGGTGCTTCGCTGCCGCGTGCGGGGCCGCGCTGGCGGTGGCCGGCAGCGCGGCGGCACCGGCGAGCAGGCCCGCGGTGATCGTGGCGGTGAGGAGCTTGTTCATGGCCGCATCCTTGGTCGCATCTGGGACCTTCGTCATACACCATCGCCACGCAATGTGCGATTCGGCCGATTGGCGCCGAAGGTCCGCAACCTCCTGATGTTGAATAGATCTTCGTATGACGGACACCCAGTTCCCGTCGAAGCGCCCGGCGGCGAGGCGCGCCTCGATCGCGCTCCTGATGCTGACTGCGGTCACCGCGACGCTCGCCGCGGTCCCGACCTCGGCGGCCGCGTTGAAGGTGACGACCCGCTGCAGCCGGCTCATCGCGGGTGCATGCGCCGGACCGCTGGTCGGCCCGCTCGCGGTTTCCGGGCGCCAGATCGTCGACGAGGGTCAGGGAGGCGTGCCCGTACTGCTCCAGGGCGCGATGTTCGAAGGGCCGGGGTGGCTGGCCGGCCAGGCGGACTACAACCCGATCGGCTTCCCGGACGCCGGCGCGATCGCCACCCTCGAGGCATGGGGCGTGAACTTCGTGCGCCTCACGTTGTCCGCCGACGCCTGGGACCAGGTCTGCAACGAGAACTACAAGGTGAGCTACCCCGCGCCGGGCTATCAGAACGACGTCGGAAGCGCGGTCAGCGCGCTGACCTCCGCGGGCATCTACGTCGTCCTCGCCCTCTACACGTCCAACCCCGACTGCAAGCTCGCCGGCCCGGGGATCAGTGGAGATGCGCCGATGCCGGGCCAGGACGCCGTCGAGTTCTGGCAGCAGGTCTCGGCGGACTTCGGCGGCAACCCGCTCGTCGGCTTCGAACCCTGGAACGAGCCTGAGGTCTGCGCCACCAGCCGCGAGACCGCGAAACCCGCCGGCACCTCGGCCGGGTGCTCCCCCAAGGGGCTCGCCGAAGGCTGGGCGCAGAACCTGATCGTGAAGACCAAGTCGATCACCTACACCGACGTCGGCATGAGCGAGATGTATCGGCTGATCCACCGTGGCGCGCCGTCGAGCCTGGTCTTCCTCGACGCCAACGGCTGGGCGTCGGAGACGACGACCTTCCAGGACATGCCGCGATCGATCGCCCGCTCGAAGCAGCTCGTCTACGCGATGCACCCGTACGACTGCCAGGACAAGTCGAAGGTCGGCGCGAACGCGTTGGCGGCCTGTCGCGACGAGACGCCCGAAGCGTGCAGCACCATCGAGCACCGCATCGTCAGCTCGGACACCGATCACTCCACCGGAGCCCGGCTGGACCGCCCGGTCGTCTTCGACGAGATCGGCTTCCCCGAAGGCGAGCAGGCCTACTACGCCCCCGGCACCATCAACGGTCAGGCCGGCTACTACCCGGTCACGCT
>DASZRO010000011.1 GCA_035550055.1 Mycobacteriales bacterium
TTTCAGCCGAGTGATCTCGGCGACTGCGTCACCGGTGACGAGGCGGGTGTTCCAGTCGACCGTGCGCAGAGAAGAGGAGAACACCACCTTCGGCATCTCGCGCCAGCGGCGGGCGAACTCGATCTCCGCCGGCGTGACTCCCGGCTGCTGGTCGGCGGTCGGCCAGTGCGAGCTCATCGCCTCCCACAGCTTGCGCCCGTACAGCGCCGTGCCGGTGGCCGCCACCCGGTCGGACCACCACTGGAACAGCTCCGCGCTCGGCGCACTCCAGCCGAGGTCGTCACCGCGCCCAGCAATGTAGCCGTCGACGCTCACGTTCATGCCGAAGGTCAGCTTTCGCACGATTTGAGTCTCCCGCGCAGGAGCATCGCGTGGCCGACATCGCTGCCCAAGATGGTCAAAAAGGGGGATGGTCGGCCTGCGGTTTCCGGGCCACTGTGGACCCGTGCCATCGACCCAGCCTGACCGTCTCGGCCACCCGGCGCTGCCCCGGCAGAGCGAGCCGGTCGAGCCCCCGATTCCGAGGCGGAGCCCCGACTTCTACGCCGAGCTGCTCGAGGCGGCACCCGACGGCATTGTCGTCGTCGACGGCCGAGGCACGATCCAGCTCACCAACCGCAAAGCGGAGCTGCTGTTCGGGTGGACGCGCGAGGAGCTGGTCGGCAAGCCGCTCGAGACGCTCGTGCCGCACCGTGCGCGTGCCGGGCATCCGACGCACCGCGAAGGCTACGTGCGCGATCCGCGCAACCGCCCGATGGGTACGGGGCTCGAGCTCACCGCGTTGCGCGCCGACGGCACCGAGTTCCCGGTGGACATCGGCCTGAGCCCTCTCGTCACCGACGAGGGAACGTTCGTCTCCGCCGCGGTACGCGACGCGAGCGACCGCAAGCGCAAGGAGCAGGAGCTGCGCGACGCCAACGCTCAGCTGCGGTCGGCGGTGATGGATCTCGAAGCGCGCTCGCGGGACATGTCGGCGCTGTCGCGGGCGAGCCAGGTCATGCAGAGCTGCGCCCGCCTCGACGAAGCGATGCAGGTCATCGCCCGCGCCGGCGCGAGCCTGTTCGAAGGCGTCCCCGGCGCGGTGTTCGCGGCGCTCGCCGATCACGACGGCCTGGAGCCGGTCGCGACCTGGAATGGTCTCGAGCCAGCTGAGGCGTTCCACGCGGAGGACTGCTGGGCGCTGCGTACCGGACACGTGCACCAGCTCGGCAACGACGCGCTTGCTCTTCCGTGCCCGCACATGCCGGCCGACACCGCCTGGTCGGTGTGTGTCCCGTTGATCGCCCAGAACGAGGCGATCGGCGTCGTTCACGTTCGGGTCGCCACCCGAGACGACGCGTTGCCCGCGCTGCACCGCATCGAGGAGCTGGCCAATCTGGTCCGAGACCAGTGGAGCCTGACGCTGGCGAACATCCGGCTGCGTGACACCCTTCGCGACCAGTCGATCCGAGATGCGCTGACCGGCCTGTTCAACCGTCGTTTCCTCGACGAGTCCTTCGACCGCGAGCTGGAACGAGCCCGGCGTCGCAAGCAGAGCCTCGCGGTCGCGGTGTTGGACCTGGACCACTTCAAGCTGTTCAACGACACGCACGGCCACCACGGCGGCGACGTCGTACTCCGCAACCTCGGCCGCTTCCTGCTCGAGTCCACCCGTGGCGAGGACGTCGTCGCGCGATTCGGCGGCGAGGAGTTCGTGGTGATCCTGCCGGACACCCCACTCGCCGACGGCGTGGTGCGGGCACAGCGCCTCGGCGTCGAGTGGCAGCGCCGCGGCGAGGCGACCACCGGCGTCCTGCAGCCGTTCCCGACGATCTCGATCGGGGTGGCGGAGTACCCGTCGAACGGTGAGACCACGCGCGAGCTGCTCGGGGCTGCCGACGCCGCGCTCTACGAGGCAAAGGACCAGGGCCGCAACCGGGTCGTCGGAGCGCCCGCCCGCGCCTGAAGACGACAGGTACGACGGATGCGCCCGCCGGCGGCGTCCGGGCTGGCTGTTTGTTGCCGGAACGGCCGGGCAGATTGGCGACGTTCACCCCGACTCAGCAGCGAGTCGACGATGTGCGAACCGCACACCAGCCCGGGCGCGCCCACGCCTGACTCCGGGGCGCCCGTGCACCAGCCCACTTCACCGATCAGTGGGAGGACCAACCTCATGAAGGCTGTCGTCTACAAAGCACCGTTCCAGGTCAGCGTCGAAAACGTCGACGACCCGAAGATCGAGAAGCCGGGTGACGCGATCATCCGGATCACCACCGCAAACATATGCGGGTCGGATCTTCACCCCTACGAGGGACGAGTCGACATGGATCCGGGCATGGTGCTCGGCCACGAGAACATGGGCATCGTCGAGGAGGTGGGCCCAGGAGTCACCCGGATCAAAGTGGGTGACCGGGTCTCCGTACCGTTCAACCTCGCCTGCGGCACCTGCCGCAACTGCAACGACGGCTGGACGTCGGCCTGTCTGCGGGCGAACCCCTCGGGCCAGCCGGGCGCCGGCTACGGCTATCCGATGATGGGCCCGTACTGGGGCGGGCAGGCAGAGTTGCTCCGGGTTCCGTGGGCGGACTTCAACCTGCTCGAGCTCCCCGAGGGCAACGAGTGGGAGAACGACTTCACCATGTTGTCGGACATCTTCCCGACCGGCTACCACGGCACCGAGCTGGCGAAGGTGACTCCGGGCAAGACCGTCGCGATCTTCGGCGCGGGGCCGGTCGGTCTGCTCGCCGCGATGAGCGCGAACGTCCGCGGCGCTTCGCAGACGTTCGTCGTCGACTACCAGGCTGACCGCCTCGCACTTGCCGAGCGGATCGGCGCGACCGCCATCAACCTCGCCGAGACGGAGCCGGTCGAAGCCGTGATGGACGCCACCGACGGGTTCGGGGTCGACTGCGGGGTCGAGGCGGTCGGGTACCAGGCGCACGACCCGGCCGGCCAGGAGCACCCGGCGATGGTGCTCGACAACCTCGTCGCCTGCGTCCGGGCGACCGGGGCGATCGGGGTCGTCGGGGTCTACGAACCGGAAGACCCCGGTGCCGCAACGGAGGAGGCGAAGCAGGGCCGGTACCCGTTCGACTTCGGGACCGCCTTCACCAAGGGGATTTCCTTCGGCACCGGTCAGTGTCCGGTCAAGAAGTACAACCGCTATCTGCGCGACCTGATCATCCGCGGCCAGGCGAACCCGTCCGTGATCGTGTCCCACGAAGTGAGCCTCGACGAAGCACCTGACGCCTACAGCCGGTTCGACAAGCGCGAAGACGGCTACAGCAAGGTGCTGCTGCATCCCGCCGCATAGGGCTCGTCCCGACGCGAGCGGCTACCGCTTCGAGGAGCCGACTCGGACGACCTCCCGCGCCACGTCCACCAGTTTCAGGTGGCTCGTCTGCGAGCGTCGTACCAGGACGTCGAACGCGGCGGCTTCGTCCACCTTCAGCGTGATCATGATCATCCCCTTGGCCTGC
>DASZRO010000012.1 GCA_035550055.1 Mycobacteriales bacterium
AGAGCTGGCACGAGTAGCGAGGCTACGCGGCGATGCGAATGACACATCGGTAGCGCTGTAGCGGCAGCGGTGGCACATCCGCGCTAGTGGTGGGCAGGGGCGGGGTCGAACCGCCGACCTTCCGCTTTTCAGTTGTGGGCCCGGGCTCCGTTGGACTCTGCCGTTGACCGCTGCTTGGTGGCGTTTCCGCAGCTCAATACACGTTTTCGTCTCACCGGTCAGCAAAGGTCAGCTACGGCAATCAGAGGCCACGCGGCCCACAACTGAGACCAAAACTGAGACCAAGCCGGCAAGGTGCTCCACCCGTGGCCCGCGCACGCTTTGGCAGATGCAGGAAGGCTGTCGAGTCCATCACGGTTCGCTTGCCGCCTTCGCCAACAAGACGAACAGCAGTTCCACCAGTCGCTGGTAGTGCCCGGCCCGGGAGGGATCGATCGCGGCGAGCTGCTCAAGGCCGTCCACGGCAGCCCGACCGAGGTCGGCGAGGTCGATCGCAGCAACGGAAAGCGTGCGCTGCTGGCGAGCGAACGCGTCCTCGATGAACGCAGCGAGGTGGTCGCTGACTTCGCGTTCGAGTTCCGCGACCCGCTCGCGGGCTTCGGGGTTGCGAATCGCGTAGAGCCGTAGCTCGAGAGAGAGTGCCAGCAGGTCGTCGGAGCGGCCGAGGAGCTTCTCCCACGGTCGCGCTGCGGCGACCGCGCCATGCTCCGGTCCGTTGTGAGCCTCGGTGTCGAGCGTATCGGCGATTCCGGCGAGGCCGCGTTCCTTGACGTGACCGATTACGGCGTGGAGTAACTCTTCCTTGCTGCCGAAGTTGGAGTAGATCGCCCCCTTGGTGAACCCGGCGGTGTCCGCGATCTCTTCGAGTGACGCGGCCTGGAAGCCCTTGCGCGTGAAGACGTCGGCGGCCGCTGCGATGAGCGCGTCGCGGGTCAGTTGCCGGCGACGTTCCGGGGTGAGGCGTTCGACCGGCATCCCTTCATCATGCCGCGAGATCCCGCCTTGACAATCAGATACCGAGCGGTACGGTCCGCCCATGACGATTCGCTCTGGTATGAGAGATACCAGACGGTATATCGCGAGGCAAGAGGCGCCGCATCGGCGGCGACGCGTCGGCGGGTGGTGCATCCGGCATCACCGGGCCGTGATCGCCGCCTGGCTATTCGCCGGCGGTGCGGCCACGGCGGTGCTCGTCGTGTTAGGTGGCCGGTACCGCACCGACTTCCGGCTGCCGGGCACCGATTCCCAGCGAGCGACCGACGCGCTCGTCACCCACTTCGCCGGCTACCAGGGCGACCGGGAGCTTCTGGTCGTGCACGCGGTGCACGGCTCCCTCCTCGCCCCGCAACCCCGCGCGGCGATCACGCGCCTCACCGAGCGGCTGAGGACGCTGCCTGACGTGGCGGCAGTGGGCGATCCGCTGTCGCGCACCACGGCGCAGCTCTCGACCGACTCGCAGACCGCCGTGACGTCGTTGCGGTTCCGGGAGGCGACGGACGCGGTGCCGACTGCGTCGGTACGGCGGGTGCTCGACGTCGTTGACCGCGCCAACGGTCCGGTCCTGGCAGTCGGGGTGAGCGGTCAGGCCACCGAGAACGCGGAAGCGAATGCGCCGTCGGCGGCCGAGTCGGTCGCGATTCTCGCCACCGTCGTCGTACTGCTGATCGCGTTCGGATCCGCCGCCGCGGTCGCGATCGCGTTGGCCTCGGCGGGCGTCGCGCTCGCAGTGGGACTGGCCGGTATGGCGCTTCTCAGCCACGTGGTCGCGATCCCGACCTTCGCCACACAGGTGGCGACGACGGTCGGGCTCGGGGTTGGGATCGACTACGCGCTGCTCGTCCTCGCCCGTTACCGCGCGGCCACGCAACAGGGGCTCGCACCTCCAGCAGCGGCGGAAGCGGCGATCGCCGCGTCCGGGCGTGCGGTGGTCTTCGCCGGAAGCACCGTGATCGTCGCCATGTTCGGTCTCTACACCGTGCCCTTGCCGTTCGTGCATGGCCTAGCGGTCGGAGTGTCCGTCGTGGTGGTGCCGACCGTCGTCGCGGCCACGACCCTTCTGCCCGCGGTGCTTGGGCGCCTCGGCGCACACCTGGATCGGTGGCGGCTACCGGCAATGCGCACCAGCGAGCTCGGGAGTCGCTCGACCTGGTGGGCGAACTGGTCGCGACGCGTGCAAGGCCGCCCGTTCCTCGCGGCGGGCGCCGCGCTGGTGCTGCTGACGCTGTTGGCGGCGCCGGCACTCGCGCTGCGCGTGGGTAACGCCGAGGCCAGCACCGACAACGCGAATACTCCGTCACATCGGGCCTACGCCTATGCAACGCAGGCGTTCGGCCCCGGGCTCACTTCAGCCTTTACCGTCGTCGCAACACCCACGGGCGGACAACAGGCTGGCACCCGTGCCGCCGTACCGGCCGTTCGTACGGCGTTGGCCGGCACGCCCGGGGTCGCGGGACTAGGCGTGACCGAGCTGTCGAGGGATGGGCAGCGCTTCGCAGTGGACGTCTACCCCGAAAGCGCCCCAAACGCGACGCAGAGCACAGCCGTCCTGCAGCGGCTCCGTGGACCCGTGGCAGACGCGTTGAGGCACCACGGGGTCACGATTGATGTCGGCGGTTCGGCAGCGATCAACGTCGACCTTGCGCATGCCGTGAGTCATTCCATGCCGTACGTGCTCGGCGCCGTCATCGGGATCTCGCTGCTTCTTCTGCTCGTCCTCTTCCGGTCGGTGATCGTGCCGATCAAAGCCGGCGTGATGAACCTGCTTTCTGTAGCCGCCGCGTTCGGAGTGGTGGTCGCCGTCTTCCAGTGGGGATGGGGTCTGCGGCTGCTCGGCGTCGATTACCGGGGGCCGCTCGAGGTCTTCCTGCCGCTGCTGCTGTTTCCCGTCGTGTTCGGGCTTTCGATGGACTACGAGGTCTTCCTCGTGTCGCGAATTCGGCAGGAGTGGAATCGCACCGGCGACAACGACACCGCCATCACCGAAGGCCTGGCCACAACGGGCCGCATCGTCACGGCCGGCGCTGCAGTGATGATCGTGCTGTTCACCTCGCTGGTGTTCGCCGACGCGCGAACCGTCAAGATGTTCGGGCTCGCGATGGCAGTCGCGATCGCCGTCGATGCCCTCATTGTCCGCGGCCTGCTGCTGCCCGCCACGATGCAACTACTCGGCCGCTACAACTGGTGGCTGCCCCAAACCCTGGAACGTCGGCTTCCTCGCTTCGCCACTAAGCGAAAGCCCACGTCGCCTTCGTCTTTAGAGCGCTCACGCGTGGGTGCACGCCCGTCCGCGCACGCCACCGCTAGCGGCCGGCGCGCCCTCGGAGACGAGCACGAAGGGCAGTGAGTTCTGTACGGGCGGCAGCGTACAGATCAAGGCCTGGCCGCTCTTCGTCCACCAGTTCCACGACGACGGCGTATCGCTGCCGGTCGTAGCTGAAGGCAGCCGTCCGCGCCCAGGCTTCCCGCAGGTGGGCGACCACCAGGTAGTGCGCTTCGTCGGGTAGTTGTGTGCGGCGCAACTCCTGTACGGCGAGGGTTGAGCCGAGTGTGCGGTTTACACCAGGCGTGAGCTGATAGCGGTGGCTCGCGTCGGGCAACGATTGGCGCACCAGAGACGGGTCTGCTCGCAGGGCTTGCCACGACGGCTGCGGCCCGTAGATCTCAGCGATCGTCAGCGGGTCGAGGCCGTGCACAAGGTCGACGCGCATCTTGCCTGCGATGTACTCACGGCGCTGCCGTCGCACAGGCGGATCGAACGCATAGGCAACTCGGAGAGTGCGGCTCGTACTGGCCTCGACGAAATCGCGCGGCAGGGGTACTGCATGGATATGTGTCCCGTCGGGATCGATCTCGCCGTCGAACATCAGAACCACCCTCGAGCCCACGGATTGGACCGCCCGATCGATGTCGGGAATGCCATAACCGATAGTCCGCCAGATCAGGTCATCGGGGAGCGCGCCCTCGGGCGCGGAACGACGAGCTGAGAGAGCGACCAGTGCGCGAATGAGGTTCGCCGAAGCGTCGGGGTATGTGGCTGCGACCTCGGCCGCGACCCGCGCTACGCGCGGCGCCGCGAAGCTTGTGCCATTCACGGCCGCAAAATGCCGGGCCGCCGGCTGGTGGTGCAGCGTGATCGAGCCAACGCCCTGGTTGTGCCACTCAAGAGTGCCGTGGTCCGTGATGACAAGGTTCCCGCCGTAGTGCGAGAGATCTGGCTTCTGGCTACCCGCTGACGCTGGCCCTGGGCCCGGTCCACTCCGCGAGAACGGCGATGGCATGCCCGGCCCGGCGACTGCGCGGTACCCAAGCGGCGTCGTTCCTGACGCGGTGGCAGGGGCGTCCGTTCTAGCCACCGATCCAACGGTGAGGGCGAGGGCTGCAGTTCCGGGCTCGGCAACCCGCGCGACGTCCCGCGTGAGGTAGCCGGGGTAGTCCCGCACGGCATTGGCGGTGCCGCCGGCGCCGTCCGAAGTCAGTCCGTCGTAAACATTGCCGCAGGCCGTGACAATGACGACATCCAGCTCGCGGACAAGGGAATCGACTGTGACTGTGAACTCGTCCACGAGTGGTCCCTGGAATCCGTACGGGTCCGCGATCGCGGCCACGACAACGCGCACACCGTGCTCGGTGACCATCCATCGCAGCGCCTCCTCGAACGCCTCGTGCGGCAACGCGACGTCGGCAAACCGGTTGCGGTTGGCCAGGTACGGATCGGGTTCGAGTACACGAGCGGCAATGACGCGGGCGGGAACGGGAAGGCTTAGGCTTCCGGCGAACGCTTCCTCGAAATCGCCGAATGCAGCAAGACCGGCCACATTGGTGCCGTGCGGGCCCGGCGCTCCGTAGCCGTACGTGCTTGGAAACCCCTGATGAGCCACCACCAAGCCGGCGAGAAGCGGGTGCGCGGCGGCAACGCCGTCATCGATGACACCTAATAGAGCGTCGCCGGGAGGCGGAACAGCAAGGTCCCTGGCGTCAGCCGCACGAAGCTCGGGCGGCTCGATCAGTGGGCGGGGTGCTGGGCGGACTTTCTCCACGACAGCGACGTGCAGAACAAGCTCGACCGCCTCACGAGATAGGCGGGCGCGCAAGACGGTCGACGCCGGACGTTCGTCGGACGCAATTTCGGCGGAGCCTTCTATGGTTCGAATCGCAGCTGTTACCTGCGCCAGGCGGCCTCGCGCCTCACCAACGGACGCAGATGGCCAGACGAGGATATCCACCAACTCGGGCTCGTCGAACGACAGCTCGGCCAAGCCCGCTCCACTGCGGTCACTCGGACCGTAAGGCTCAATCCCTTCGATCGTCTGAAGCATCGTGATCAACGCAGGAACGCCGTGACCGGACAACGAACCTTCGGCGTATCCCGACACCGCCTCAGCGAACTCCCGCAACTGGTCATCGTCCGCGAGTACGTAGTAACCCCAGTGCGCGTCCTCGGCGAGAAGCGGGAGCCGGCGGCGAAGTGTGCCGACGCTCAGACGGCCGGTAGCTCGCAGTTTCAGGACGCGCGAGGGATCGACGCCTTCGACAACCGGCGGAGCTGAGGCGGGATCCGCGACGGCCGACGCGAGCTCGGCCGCGAGCGCTGGCCCGTGTCTGTCTCGGTCGGGCGGCGGCCGATCCGGGTTGAACCCCGGGGGAGCCCGATGGCCATCGACCGGCTCCGGATCAGGAAGCGGGAGGTGCTCAGGCACGATTCATCCCCGTCGTCATGTGGTGATGGCCGCGAATCACCAAGGTCGAGCGAGGACTCCTTGGATTGCCGTCCACACGTCGTCAGAGGTCGGCCGTATGCGTCCAGCAAGGATGGCAATACGCAGTGCGTCAAAGGCTGCCTTCTCGGCCGCTGCATGCGGTTGACCCTTCAACGCGGACGCAGCGCGATCAAGGTTCAAGCCTCGAACGTCACGCAAGACGCCACGAAGGACTGCCTTGAGCTGCGCGACGGTGGGCAGCGGAAAAGCAACAACCTCGTCGAATCGTCGCCATAGCGCTGAGTCGAGGACGTCAGCATGGTTCGTTGCCGCGATCAACAACGACGGTCCGCGGTACCGCTCGATGAGTTGAAGTACGGCGCTAACAACCCTTCGCAGCTCGCCATGATCAGTCGGATCGGCGCGCTCCTTTCCAAGGGCATCGAACTCATCGAAGAGCAGTACGACTGGCACACGCTCGCTGTACTCGAACACACGACGCAGATTTGACGATGTCTCGCCCAGGTAGCTGGACACGACCGCGTCGACTCGCATGACCGCCAGAGGCAGGCCGATTTCTGCAGCGATCCCCTCGGCGGCTGACGTCTTGCCGCAGCCAGGTGGTCCCGTGAAGAGGACGCGCTGCCGTCGAGGAATGCCTGCGTCGTCGAGCACGGGCCAACTGTGAACCTCCCGCGCAAGGCCGGCGATCGCCGCTTCAGTCGCGCCCGACAGCGACAGCTCGGTCAGCGGGCGGTCGGGGACACGGACATCAAGAAGCGGGATGCCGCTGTCCGCATCCCTCGGAGGGCTCGCCAAAGGGGGGCTGTCAGCGTCGACCGAGGTGCCAGACCCCCCCACCAACAACTGTCGGAGGTCTCGCGCAAGGGCGAGATGCTGTCTCGCTTCTTCCTCTTCGATGATCTCCTGGGCGGCGCGCCGGAAGGCGAGGTCGTCGCCGTCCCGATGGGCGCGAACGAGCTGCTTGATCTGCCGGCCCGCCACGCTCGAAGCCTACGCGTCCCGCGCGACGGGAAGTGGGAGGTTCGGGCCGTTGCGGCCTGGTCCACTCCCGCCTGGACGCGAAGGCAAGGGGTCAACAACCGCGGCGGCGACGAACGCCTCCAGGTCGTGACGGCTGATTCGGACGTACTTTCCGATCTTGTGGAAGCGGATTCGCCGCTCTTGGATGAGCCGCCTGACAAAGCGGACCGGCGTGCCGAGCTCCGTGGCGACGTCGTCAACGGACAGCAGTGCGCTCATACGAACCTCCCGAGGTGGCTAGCAGAGTGCGAAGGCTCGCTGCGGCGCGCACCGGAAACGTCACCGGTCCGCTTTACAGACGGCGGCCAGACGCAGGGCATCACCACTGTCCGCCTCGTCGTCGCCGAGCGCCCTGCCGTAGTCCCGCGCCTCAGTCGATACGCCATCCGTCGTCTCACCCCGGCCCTCGGCCAAGCCGTTCCGCCCTCGCGAACACCTGCACCACACCGGCACACACTTGTCTCTCCGAGACGATCGCCACCTCGGTCATCCGCGACCGGGCAAGGTGCGCAGCCACAGCCGGCACTCGTCGGGATGCTCGGGCGGGCCGAGGTAAGTGACTTGCGAGTCCGCGCAGACGACGCCTTTCGGGTCGACCGAGATCACCAGATATTCGCCGGTCACCCACTCATCCCGGCGCAGCATCGCGGCGATCAGATGATCGTCGGCAGCTGCCCACGCCTGCCGACGGTCGCTGAACTCGCCGAGGTACGCCGTGGTGCGACCGTCGTACAGGCGAAAGACCTCTCCCACGCCAACCACGGTGCGCGCACCACTCCTCGATGTCAGGTGCACCACGCCAACTGGTGAGTAGCCCGAGTCGTGGTGCGCAGCGGTGACGTTTGCGGTGCGCGGGTCAAAGAGCCCGTCGCGAGCTACCGGGAGTCGGCTGGGCGTCGGAGCCCGCCGCCCGGCGTCAATATCCACAGATTGGTTCGCAACGCGGCTTACTCCACCACGACGCCTCCACCGTGATGGATGTGGACCACCGCGCGAATGAAAGACGGCCGCGGCGCAGCAACGGCGAGAGCTCGATCTACCGCGACCGCAACGGTCGCTGGCACGGCCGAGTCTCCATGGGCACCACCGACGACGGGCGACCCGACCGCCGGCACGTGACCGCCGCCACTCAACGCGACGTCGCCGCGAAAGTGCGAGAACTCGAACGAGCCCGCGACACCGGCCGGGCCGCAACAGCCGGCCGAGCGCCAACAGTGCAGGTGTGGCTCACGCACTGGGTCGAGCGGATCGCTGCTCCCAGCGTCAGGCCGAAGTCTCTGGCGGCCTACCGGACCGCGGTGTACCGCCATCTCATTCCCGGAATCGGACGGCACCGTCTCGACCGCCTGACACCTGAGCACATCGAATCGATGTACGCCGCGATGCTCGACTCCGGCCTGTCACCGGGCACCGTGCACCAGACCCACCGAACCCTCCGCACCGCGTTAGGCGAGGCGTTCAACCGCGGCCGGATCAGCACCAACCCTGCCGCCCGCGCGCGCCCGCCCCGACTCACCGACCTCGAGATCGAGCCCCTCACGATCGACGAGGCCAAGGCGATCCTCGCCGCCGCAAGCGCGTTGCCCAACGGCGTACGGTTCTCCATCGCCCTGGCCCTGGGCCTCCGGCAGGGTGAGGCACTCGGCCTGCAGTGGAACGACCTCGACCTCGACGCCGACCCACCCACACTGACCGTGCGACGAGCCCTGCAACGGATCGTCTGGCGCCACGGATGCGGACAGCCAGCGACATGCGGCCGGACGCGAGGCGCCGACTGCCCAGACCGCACCGGCGGCGGCTTGACCTTGGTGCCGCCCAAGTCCCGGGCAGGCCGTCGCGTCATCCCGCTGCCGCCACCGCTCGTTCAACAACTCCGAACGCTCCGAGACCAGCGGGTGGCCACGGAAGGCTGGGCCGACAAAGGCCTCGTGTTCTGCCAGCCCGACGGGCGACCGCTTGACCCCCGCGCGGACCTGCGCAGCTGGAAGGCGCTGCTCAACGCGGCCAACGTGCGAGACGCCCGGCTGCACGATGCGCGGCACACCGCCGCCACCATGCTTCTCGTCCAGGGCGTCGACTCCCGAACCGTCATGGACCTTCTCGGCTGGTCACACATCACGATGACCCGCCGCTACCAACACGTCGTCGACGCCCTGCGAACCGACGCGACGCGACGCGTCGCCGAGCTTCTCTGGCCCAACTGAGACCAAAACTGAGACCACGCTCCGCAGCGTCGTCCGCGCAAGTCGTCAAGATCGAGCAAAGCCGCAGGTCAGGGGCTTGGCTTTTGGTGGGCAGGGGCGGGGTCGAACCGCCGACCTTCCGCTTTTCAGGCGGACGCTCGTACCAACTGAGCTACCTGCCCTCGCGACGTACGCCGCAGAGACCGCACGAGTCTATGGGTACGGCGCGTGCGGCCAGAAAACGGACACTCACCCCTACAGGACCCCAGACATGCTGTCGAAGCATGTAACGGCTCGATAACGCTACAAGATCACCACGTTCGGTCCTTCTCAAATACACGGGGTCCCCAGACATGCACCGTGCCCGAATCCGGGCTGCGGTCGCCGTGCTTGCGTCCGTCGTCGCCTTCGGCGTGCCCGGACCGCAGACCGCGACCGCCGCGCCAGCCGCTCGAAGCTTCTCCTACACCCACGGCTACGACGTGTCGTGGCCGCAGTGCAACGGGCGCTCCGCGAGGAGCATGCCGGCCGGGCGACCGGCGTACGTCATCCTCGGGCTGACCCACGGCACCGGGCACACCGTGAACCCGTGTCTGCGCTCGCAGCTGCGGTGGGCCGGCATGCACGGCGCGCTGGTCGGCGGGTATCTGGTCGCCTCCTACCCCACCCACCGCCAGCGCGCCCAGTCCGGACGTGGCCTGTACGGGCGCTGCCATCGGCGGTTGCTGTGCCGGTTGCGCAACGACGGGGCGGGCCAGGTCCACGACGCGCTGTCGACGATGCGCCGGATGCACATGCGCTCGCCGATGGTGTGGCTGGACGTGGAGTTCCGCCACCAGCAGCCGTGGACGCGCAACCACCGCCGCAACCGCGCGGTCCTCGAGGGGATGGTCCGGGCGCTGCACCACAACCATCGGCGCTTCGGCGTCTACACGACCGGCTACATGTGGCGGGTGATCGCGGGCCGCTACCGGCTCGACGTACCGCAGTGGCTGCCATCGGGACGGGCGGGTGCCTCACGCACCAAGCCGATGTGCCGACAGACCGCCACCGGCGGCATCACCTGGCTGGTGCAGTACACCGCGCGCCTCGACCAGGACCTGACCTGCCCGGTCCTGGGGGCGCTCAACTCGCACCTTCGTGGCGCCGGTTCGCGGTCGCTGCTGACGAGGATCGTCGCCCGCGTCTGAGCGCTGCGGTTCCCGCGATAAGAACGTTCTCATTTGTGGGAAAACCGGACACGTTCTAGATAACGATTGATTCATCGTTTGCCGTCGGGCATTGCCGCGAACGTTTTCGCGGCCCTATGGTGCGCCGAAGAGCGGATCATCCGGGTCGCCCAGCGGAAGCGAGGAAGTGCGAATGCTTCGTGCGTCGAGTACGTCTCTAGTTGGTCTGGTAGCCCTTGCGGCGGTCGCGAGCGCGTGTAGCAGCAGCTCCTCCGGCGGCACACCCAGCAGCAACTCGTCGTCAACCACTTCCGCGGCGGGCACCATCACCGTCGGTCTGCTGACAGACGTGACCGGCACCGCGGCATCCGGCGAGAACAACGTGCAGGACGGTGTGAAGGCCGGCATCTACGTCGCCAAGCAGGACGGCTACAACATCAAGTACGTCGTCGGCGACACGACGAGCACACCGGCCGGGGCCCTCGCTGCCGCGCAGAAGCTGGTCAACCAGGACCACGTCAACGTCGTGCTCGCGTCGTCGGCGATGACCTTCGGCGCCGCGCAGTTCCTCGCACAGAAGCAGGTGCCGGTCGTCGGCGCCGCGATCGACGGACCGGAGTGGGTGAGCGCGCCGAACATGGTCTCGGTCGCGGGCCCGATCGACACCACCAAGGTGACGACGGTCGGCGGGAACTTCTTCAAGACCGTCGGCGCGACCAACGTCGGGTCCCTCGGGTACGGCGTCTCGCCCACCTCGTCGGAGTCGGCGAAGGCCACCGCGATCTCGGTGCAGGCGGTCGGGCTGAAGGCCGGCTACACCAACGCCAAGCTCGCGTTCGGCAGCACCGACGTACAGCCGATCGCGCTGGCGATGAAGCAGGCCGGAGTGGACGCGCTCGCTCCGCAGGTCGACCCGAACACGTCATTCGCACTGGTCGGCGCGCTTGCGCAGCTCGGCGTGAAGATCAAGGCGGTGCTGCTGCCGATCGGGTACGGCGGCGACCTGCTCAACGCGGGTGCGGCGGCGCTCCAAGCGGCGCAGGGTGCGTACTTCATCATCTACTTCGAGCCGGTCGAGATGAACACGCCGGGTACGCAGAAGTTCCTCGCAGCGTTGAGCGCGGTCGGCGGGACGCAGCACCCGGGCCTGCCGACCTACACCGGCTACACCTCGATCCTGCTGCTGGAGGCGGCGTTGAAGACCGCGGGCGCCAACCCGTCGAACACCGCCCTCATCACCGCGCTGCGCGGCGTCACGAACTTCGACGCGGGCGGCCTGACCAGCAAGCCGTACACGCCGAGCGACCCGAGCAACGTTGCCGGCCCGAACAACTGCTACTACGTCGTGCAGCTCGAGGGCGACAAGTTCAACGTCGTGAAGGGCCTCGACCCGGTCTGCGGCACCGTGATCGCCGGCAAGACCGTCAGCGCGGGGTAGCCGCTCCGGTTACGTTTCGTGGGGGTCGCGCCGGGCGACCCGCGGCCCCCACGCAGACCGTCGCGGCGCGAAAGGGAGCGTGATGCTCGGCTACGTCCTGGCGGGCCTCGCGTTGGGTTCGATCTACGCGATCGCCTCGGCCAGCTTGGTCGTCACCTTCGTCTCCTCCGGCGTACTGAACTTCTCCTTCGCCGCGATGGCCTACACGGTCGCGCGGTTCTACTTCTACTTGAACTCCCAGCACGGCTGGGGCACCGACACCGCGGGCGTCGTGTCGCTGCTGGTGTTCGCTCCGGCCCTCGGCGTGGCGTTGTACTTCGCGTTGTTCCGTTTCCTTCGCGGCAAGTCCAGCCTCACCAAGCTGGTCGCGACGATCGGGCTCTACGTCGCGCTGCCCGCCCTCATGAACCTGTGGGTGGGCGACCAGGCGATCACCACCGCACCGGGCCTCGCCGCGCTGACCGACAAGCCCTACCACTTCTTCGGTACGCCGGTCACCACCGACCAGGTGATCACCTACGGGTTCCTGGTCTTCGTCGTCCTCGCCGGTACGTTGCTGCTGCGCCGGACCGACCTCGGCTTGAAGGTGCGCGCCACCGTCGACTCCGAGGCGCTGGTTTCGCTGTCCGGGACGAACCCGGGCCGGGTTGCGGTGGGCGTGTGGGCGGTGACGACGTCTCTTGCGGGCCTCGCCGGGATCCTCGCCGCCCCGAGCCAGGAGCTCAGCGTCGGCGGGATGACGGCACTGATGGCGGCGGCGTTCGCGCCGGTGCTGGTCGCACGCCTGCGGTCGCTGGCCGGTGCCGTCGCTGCGGCGCTGGCGATGGGCGTGGTCACCGACGTGATCCAGAAGTACCTGCCCGTCGACAGCAGCTGGACGGCGACGATCGTGCCGAGCATCCCGTTCGCCTTCATGTTCGTCGCGCTCGTCGTCTACACGATCCGGTACGGGTCACTGCAGGAAGACGCGGGGGTCGCCGGACCGTTGGACAAGGCGGTCAAGCCCGCCAACGAGGACGCCGACCTCGCCGCAGCGGAAGCAGCGTCGTTGACCCTGCGCGGGGCGTTGCTCGCCGCGACCCCGCTCGTCGTCGTTGCGCTGCTGCCGTTGCTGTTCAAGGGTTCGCCGTACTGGCTCGGCCTGATCGCGACCGGGCTGTGTTACTCGCTGACCTTCCTCACCTTCACGCTGGTGACCGGCGAGGGCGGCATGTTGTGGTTGTCGCAGATCAGCTTCGCGGGCGCGGGCGCGCTGCTGACCGGCCAGTTCTCGGTCCACCTTCACGCGCCGGTCCTGGTCGCGGTGCTGATGGCGGCGTGCGTCGCTGCGGCTGCGGGGGCGGCGATCGGGCTGGTCACGATCAAGCTGGGTGAGCTCTACGTCGCGATCGCGACGCTGACGTTCGCGCTGCTCGTCGACGGGTTGGTCTTCACCAGGCCGCGCTTCCTGCAGGGCGGGATCGGTGTCTTCCTCAGTCGGCCGGGTTTCGCCGCCAGCGACGAGAAGTTCTCCTACCTCACCCTCGCGGCCTTCGCGATCTTCGCGCTTCTCACGGTCAACCTGCGGCGCTCGACGAGCGGGTTGGCGCTGCGCGCCGTTCGCGACAGCGCGACGGCGTCCCGGACGCTCGGCCTGTCGGTGCTGCAGATGAAGGTCATCACTGGCGCCGTCGCGGCCTTCGTGGCCGCGGTGGGTGGTGGCTTCCTCGCGATGAACTCCTACGTCGCCCAGCCGCTGTCCTACCCGCCGTTCCTCGGCCTGGTGTGGCTCGCGGTCGTGGTGACCCTCGGCGTCCGGTCGCTGACCGCGGCCGCGCTCGCCGGGTTGACCTTCACCCTGCTCCCCGGCGTGTTCTCGACCTACGTGCCGCTTCGCTGGGCGGATGTCCCCACGATCCTGTTCGGGCTGGGCGCGATCTCGGTCGCCCGCCATCCGGAAGGCGTCGTCGCGCAGCAGGCGCGGCAGCTCCGGCTGCTCGTCGCGAAGGTGCTGCCCGGATGAGCGATAGCGCGGTTGCGGTGAGCCGGTCGTCGGATGACCGGCTGGCCTGCTCTGACGTCACGGTGCGGTTCGGTGGGCTGCTCGCCGTGAACAAGGCATCGCTCGCGGTGCCCGCCGGGGAGGTCGTGGGACTCGTCGGCCCGAACGGTGCAGGGAAGAGCACGTTGTTCGCAGTCCTGTCCGGGCTGCTGCGGCCGGCTTCCGGCAGCGTCAGCATGGACGGCGCCGACGTGACGCACGAGCGACCGCAGCTGCGCGCTGTGCGGGGACTGGCGCGGACCTTCCAGCACCCGGAGCTGTTCGCCGGGCTAACCGTCCGCCAGCACCTGGTCCTGGCGCATCGATCCCGCAACGCCCCGAAGCGGATGTGGACCGACCTGCTCACCCTGGGCAGCTTGCGTCCGGCCGCCAAAGCCGAAGACCAGCAGGTCGACGCGCTCCTCGAGGTGCTCGGTCTCGAAGGAGTCGCGCGACGCCCCGCCGTCGGCCTTCCGCTGGGCACCGCGCGGCTGGTCGAGCTCGGACGCGCGCTGGCCCGCGAGCCGTCGGTGTTGCTGCTCGACGAGCCGTCCTCCGGCCTCGACACGGCGGAGACCGACCAGTTCGAGCAGACGCTGAACCGGGTGGTGCAGGAGCGCGGCACGTCGGTGCTGCTCGTCGAGCACGACGTCTCCCTTGTCATGCGGATGTGCTCACGGGTCTACGTCATCGACTTCGGCGGGGTGATCGCCAGTGGCACGCCGGCCGAGGTGCAGGCGAACCCGCGCGTGCGGGCGGCCTACCTCGGCGAGGAGCTCGATGCGGGCGCCCCGGCCGGCGATCGTGCACCGCAACCGGTGCCGGAGGCAGCACCGGCGTCACCGGGTGAGGTCGCCTTGGAGGTCGACTCGCTCGCGGTTCGCTACGGCGAGGCGGCTGCGCTCTCCGACGTGTCGTTCCGCCTCGACCGCGGCAAGGTACTCGCCGTGCTCGGGCCCAACGGCGCGGGCAAGAGCAGCTTGGCCCGGGCGCTGAGCGGGCTGGTCCCCGTTGCCGGTGGGCGGATCCGGTACGACGGCGCCGATCAGACGCGGTCGTCACCGCACGCGCTGCGCCGCGCCGGGGTCGTCCATCTGCCGGAGGGTCGTGGGGTGTTCCGCAACCTGACCGTCGCAGACAACCTGCGCATGGCCGCCTCCGGTGTCGAGGGCGGCCGGGCAGCGCGCGCCGCGGTGCTCGACGCGGCGTTCACGCTGTTCCCGGTGCTGGCCGATCGTCGCGGCCAGCTTGCGGGTCGGCTGTCCGGGGGCGAGCAGCAGATGCTGTCGCTGGCGCGCGCTCTCGCCACCTCACCGAAGGTCATCATCGCCGACGAGCTGTCCCTGGGGTTGGCGCCGAAGCTGGTCGACGTCGTGTTCGACGGCCTGGCGAAAGCGCGGGAGTCCGGGGTGACGATCGTCGTGATCGAGCAGTTCGTGCATCGCGCGCTGGCGTTCGCCGACGACTGCCTGGTGCTCTCCCGCGGGCGCGTCGCGTGGCAGGGACTGGCGTCGCAGGCGCGCGGCGACATGCTGCGCCACTACCTAGGAGACGCCCTCACTGGCGGCTGAGCGTTTCGTCGTACCCGACCCTTCGTTGACCGCCCAGCGCAGCAGGTCGGGATCCGCCCAGGAGGTGCTGGCGAGCCGGTCGCGACTGATCGCGCTCAGCGCGCTGCGGGTCATCGCCAGCGGAGCGGCCGGCATGGCGAGCAGCTCCGCGACGAGCTGGTCAGTCCGCGCGGCGAGCTCTTCCAGCGGGCAGAGGCGCTGGACGAAACCGGCCGCGAGCGCCTCCGGCGCGGCGAGGATCCGGCCGGTCATCACCAGGTCACGGGTGAGCGGGAGCCCGATCTCGCGAACCAGCCGTGGCAGGCCGGCCCACGTCAGCGGAATGTTCAGCGCCACCTCGGGGATGCGCACTTTCAGGTCCTCGGCGCCGATCCGCAGGTCGCACGCCGCCGCGACGAGCGCCGCGCCGCCGATGCAGTGGCTCTGGATGCTGGCCACCGTCACCTGCGGGACCTGTTCGAGCAGGTCGAGGATGCGCTGCCACTTGCCGCTGACCAGTCGGTCGTGGGCCCAGTCACCCGACTCGCGCTCGTCGAAAGAAGCGGCGAGGTCGACCCCGGCGGAGAACGCCCGACCACTCCCGCTCAGCACGAGGACACGGACCGTCGCGTCGTCGACCAGCGCGTTGAGCTCCGACCACAGCGCGTCCCGCAGCGGCGGGTTCAACGCGTTGAGCTTGGCCGGCCGGTTGAACCGCAGGTGGCGTACGCCGGGGCGGTCGACGCGCTCGAGGACAGCGGCTGAGCTCACCAGCGAAACCTACTGCGGGCTGCAGCGATGCGCCTCGAGCGTCAAAGCGAGGTCGAGAGCGAGCTGCCGGGCCGGGACGAATGTCGTCACGAGAGGGTTTGGCGGTCCTGACGGGATTTGAACCCGCGACCTCCGCCTTGACAGGGCGGCGAGCACTCCAGCTGCTCCACAGGACCTCGACTTGCGGTACCCCCAACGGGATTCGAACCCGTGTTACCGGCGTGAAAGGCCAGCGTCCTAGG
>DASZRO010000013.1 GCA_035550055.1 Mycobacteriales bacterium
CGCGCCGCAGGACCTGCTGCGGGCCTCGCGATCCTGCGTGACGTGGACGCGACGTCGCTGGCCGGATCGCCGCTCATCCCGAGTGTGCGCGGCGACCTCCTCGAACTGTCCGGTCAGTACGCCGAAGCGGCGAGCGCGTTCGCCGAGGCCGCGGCGCTCACCCGCAACGGAGGGGAGCGAGCGGTGTTGCAGCGCCGGGCCGAGGAGAACCGCCGCCGCGCCGCCCCCGCCTGACCCCCCGGCCTGACCCCCCGCCTGGCCCCCCGGGTCCGAAGTAGCACACAACGTCGCCGCCGAACCGGACGGGAAGGGCCGAATCGGTGCATTTCGGAGCCACTTGTGTGCTACTTCGAACCGGCGGGCCTCGGTTAGGTTTGGCGCGTGGAGATTTGGTACAACCCGCGGTGCTCGAAGTGCCGGATCGCCAAGGAGGCGGTGGAGTCGGCGGGAGTCGATTTCAACCTACGGCTCTACCTGGACCAGCCGCCGACCGAGGCCGAGCTCCGCGACGTCATCTCGCGTACCGGTCTCGAGCCGTGGGAGATCTGCCGGACCGGTGACGCGCCCGGTCTCGGGGTGGCGCTGCCGGCCAAGGACGCAGCGCATCGCGACGAGTGGGTCTCGGTCATGCTCGCCAACCCGCCGCTGATCCAGCGACCGCTGGTCATCGCCGACGACGGTACGGCGTACGTCGCTCGCGACGAGGACGCGGTCGCTGCGGCGATCGACCACTCGCGCTAGCGGCGGCTCACTGCCAGACGCGCACGTAGTCGACCAGCGTCGTCGCCGGCAGCTGGGTAGCGGTCGTCGGCGCGTCTGTGTTCACGCCGAGCGCCTGCGTCAACGCGAGGAAGAACGGCTGGTTGAACGGTGCCGGGCTGGCGACGTCTGACGGCTGATAGTTGTCGACGAGGCAGACGTTGCCGTTGTAGGTCAGGGTGATCTGACCGGGCTTCCAGACGACCGCGTAGTCGTTGAACTGCGTCGGGTCGATGATGCAGGTGTAGTCGTTGGTCACGATGTTGGTGTTCGTCGTCGTGTTCACCGTCGACTTGTTGTAGACGTAGTGGATGTACGGGATGACCTGGTTCTCGTACAAGCTGTAGAACTCGGCGAAGTCGATCTCGCCCGACGCCGGCTCGCCGCCGCCGTACAACGTGTCGTTGTTGGGCCAGAGCCAGAACGTCTCCTGCAGGCCCTTCACCGCCGACTGCGGCAGCTTCGCGCGCACCTCGAAGCGGCCGTACTCCTGGCTGAACAGGTGATAGGTGGTGAGCTCGCCGCCCTCGTACTGGGTGGAGAAGCTGCTGAGTGCGGAGGTCTTGCAGCTGAACTTCGCGGCCGCCTTCACGACCGACAAATGCAGGTAGCCGCCGGACACCGAAATCGTGTCGGGGTTGTTCTCGTAGCAGACGCGGTACGGAGCGACGCCCGTGGTGTAGTTGCTGCCGTTCGTCAGCTGCGGCAGCCACTTCGAGGCGTCGTACATCGTCCCGTTGAACTCGTCGTCGAAGGTGCACACCCACGCAGTGCCGTCCGGCTTGGTGAGTGTCTCCCCGCCGCAGTCGCCGGCCGGCGGGTTGGAGGGCGTCGGCGTGGGCGACGCGGTGGTGGGCGTGGGCGTGGGCGTCGGGGTCACCTTGCACATGCCGAGCAGCTGCTCGAGGCCGTTGCACGCGGTCGCCTTCGTCGTGGCGTTGGGCGCGGCGGCGGAGGCGCCGATGCTGGTCAGCACCATGGAGGCGCCGAGTACGGCGGCGACTGCAAGGCCGGCAAAGATCCGACGAGGTCTCATGATCGTGAGTATCGGGGTCGCTGCGCCACATTTCCACAACGAGCGACTTGACCCTCACGTGACGTGAGGGCAAATAGTGCCGGGTATGGAAGGTGACTACACCGTCGGCCGGGTTGCGGCGCTCGCCGGTGTGACCGTGCGGACGTTGCACCACTACGACGAGATCGGGCTCGTGGTCCCGTCCGGCCGGACCGCCGCCGGCTACCGGGTCTACGAGCCGCCGGACATCGATCGGCTGACCCGGGTGCTGACCTATCGCGGCCTCGGCTTCGCCCTCGACGAGATCGCCGAGCTGCTGGACGACCCGAGCGCCGACCACGAGACCCATTTGCGCCGTCAGCGGCAGCTGCTGGTCGAGCGCGGTGAGCAGCTGAGCGCGATGGTGGCGGCAATCGACCGGGAGCTGGAGGCGACCGCAATGGGCATGAGGTTGACCCCGGAGGAGCAGCTCGAAGTGTTCGGCACCGACAAGGTCGGTGGCGAATGGGCGGAGGAGGCCGAGCAGCGGTGGGGCGAGACCGACGCCTTCCGCGAGTCGCAGCGACGTGCGGCCACCTACACCAAGGCCGACTGGGCGAGGCTCAAGGAGGAGTCCGACGACGGCCTGCACCAGTTCGCGGCCGCGCTCCAGCGAGGCATCCCGCCCGCAGGGGAAGAGGGCCAGGCGCTGGCGGAGCAGCATCGGCGGTTCCTGTGCCGCTGGTTCTACGACTGCGGGTATGAGATGCATCGCAATCTCGCCGAGATGTACGTGGCGGACGAGCGCTTCACTGCGACGTTCGACCAGGTCGCGCCCGGCCTCGCGACGTACGTTCACGATGCGATCGTGGCGAACGCCGACGCCCACGGCGGGTGACCGGTTGACGCCGGCGGGAACAATGAATGCATGACCGAAGCAGCCGAGAACGCCACTCCCTCAGCTTCCGGAAGTCGCTCGTCCGCCGACGTGGTGCGAACGTTCCTCACCGCCTTCGCCGACGGGGACGCCGACCTCGCGGTGTCCCTGGTCGCCGACGACCTGGTCTACGAGAACGTGTCGCTGCCGACCATCCGTGGCAAGCGACGGTTCGACAAGGGCGCCCACGACTTCTTCAGGCGAGGGATCGGCTTCGACGTGGTGATCCACCGGATCACCGAAGACGGCGCGACCGTCATGACCGAACGCACCGACGCGCTCACCTACCGCCGGTTCCGGTCGCAGTTCTGGGTGTGCGGAGTCTTCGAGGTGCACGACGGTCTCATCACGCTGTGGCGGGACTACTTCGACTGGCGCGACGTGACGGTCGCCAGCGTGCGCGGTCTGCTGGCGACCGTCGTCCCTGGCTTGCGGGCGTCGTTCTGACGCGGCTGCCGACCTCGCCGTTGCTCGATCGGATCCGGGCGGCGGTGATCGGGGACGACACGTTGATGGCCGGTCCGTACGGCGCACGCCGGGTGACCTACGCCGACTACACGGCGAGTGGCCGGGCGCTGACATTCATCGAGGACTTCATCCGCGACGCGGTACTCCCGACGTACGCGAACACCCACACCGAATCCAGCGGCACCGGCCGTCAGACCACCCGGCTTCGCGAGGAGGCGCGGGCGGTGATCCGCGAGGCCGTCGGTGGTGACGACGACGTCGTGGTCATCTTCACCGGCTCGGGCGCGACCGCAGCGATCGACAAGCTCGTCCGGATTCTCGGGCTACGGGTCCCGCCGCAGCTCGACGACCGCTATGCGCTGACCGCGGCGATCCCGCGAGCCGACCGCCCGGTCGTGTTCGTCGGACCGTACGAGCACCACTCCAACGAGCTGCCGTGGCGGGAGACCATCGCTGACGTCGTGGAGATCCCCGCCGACGCGGACGGCCACATCGACCTCGCCGCGCTCGGCGCCCGACTCGTGGAGTACGCCGACCGGCCGCTTCGGATCGGTTCGTTCTCAGCCGCGTCGAACGTCACCGGCATCGTCACCGACACCGCCGCGGTCGCCCGCCTGCTGCATCGCCACGGCGCGCTGTCGTTCTGGGACTTCGCGGCAGCGGCGCCGTACGTCGACATCACGATGTCACCGGCCGACCCCGAGGCCCGGCTGGACGCGGTCTTCATCTCGCCGCACAAGCTGATCGGTGGTCCCGGCACACCCGGCGTGCTCGCGGTGCGCCGTGAGCTACTGACCAATCGGGTGCCGACGGTTCCCGGCGGCGGCACCGTCGCCTATGTCAACCCGCTCGAACACGTCTACCTCGACGACCCGGTGCTGCGCGAGGAAGGTGGCACGCCCGACATCGTCGGCGCGATCCGAGCGGGCCTGGTGTTCGGTCTCAAACAGGCGGTCGGCGTCGGCCAGATCAAGGCGGTCGAAGACGTCCTGCTGGCCCGGGCGGTCGAGGCGTGGTCGCAGGAGCCGGCGATCGAGATCCTCGGCAACCTCGACGCCGAGCGGCTCTCGATCATCTCTTTCGTCGTACGAAAGCCCGGCGGCCGTTATCTCCACCACAACTTCGTCGTGGCTCTGCTCAACGATTTGTTCGGCATCCAGGCGCGTGGCGGTTGCTCGTGCGCCGGGCCGTACGGTCATCGGCTGCTCGGGATCGACATCGAGCACTCGCTGGCCTTCCAGCACGAGATCGCCGCCGGCTGCGAGGGGATCAAGCCCGGCTGGGTGCGGGTCAGCTTCGGCTACTTCATCGACGACGCCGTGGCTGACTACCTCATCGAGGCGGTGCGGTTCGTCGCCGCCGAGGGCGAGCGGTTCCTGACCGACTACCGGTTCGACCCGGTGACCGGGCTGTGGCGGCACCGGCAGGCACTCGCCGACCCGCCGTTGCGCCTCGCCGACATCCGCTACGACGGAACCGGGCCGGACCCGATCCCGCGCGCCGACTCCGCCGTTCTCGCGACGTACCTCGACGAGGCTCGCCGGCTCGCGGCCCAGCGGCCTCGACCGGACCGCGACGTCTCACCGAGCGGGCTGGCAGCCGACGCGGAAGCGCTGCGCTGGTTCGACCTCCCCCCGTCCTGCCTCTCCCCGAAGTAGCACACAACCCGCGCCGATCTGGACGGGTTCCGCGCTTCCTGTCCGGTTCCGGGAGCGGGTTGTGTGCTACTTCGGGGAAGGGGGGTCAGCCGAAGGTGAAGTCGTACGCCTTCACGCCTGGGCTGGCATGGAGCTCGAGGATGCCGTGCTGCACGGCCGATCCCGAGTAGATCGTGTAAAGGGTCGGTACGCCGGAGACGTGCTGCGTCGCGAGCGGCCTGCCATTGAGCGTCGCCGTGACCGTGCCGTCACCGGCCAGCACCAGGTAGACGTCGGAGGCGGAGACGTTGATCCGCAGCGCGGCGTCACTGCCCGCGAGGATGTCCTGCGACTCGACGGTCCAGGTCCCGGCGTACGACAGGTGGCCGGCCGCCAGCGAGGACGCGAACGTGTACGCCTTCGGCGCGTTCCTCGCGATGACCGGTCCGTCGTAGCGCTCGAGTCGTTCGTAGCCGAGATAGCTCTCCGGCGTACTCGCCCGCATCGGGGTGTCATCCGGCACGTCTGTGGTCGACGGCAGGTGTCTGACGCCGTTTGCGGTGAGCAGGGCCCGGATCGCCGCCTCGGTCTGTCCGTAGTCACCCTCGCCGACCGAGCCGTACCTCACGTTGCCGTCCGGGTCGATCAGGTACTCGGCCGGCCACGAGTCGTTGCCCCAGGCGTTCCACGTGCCGTAGTCGTTGTCCATGGCGACCGGATACGCCACGCCGAGCCGGGCGATCGCTGACGCGACGTTGCCGACGACGTGCTCGAAGTCGAACTCGGGAGTGTGCACCCCGACCACCTCGAACCCGTCGGAGTGGTAGCGGGCGTACCACGCCTCGACGTGCGGCAGGCTGCGCAGGCAGTTGATGCAGGAGTAGGTCCAGAAGTC
This sequence comes from Mycobacteriales bacterium, assembly GCA_035550055.1. Lineage (NCBI taxonomy): Bacteria > Bacillati > Actinomycetota > Actinomycetes > Mycobacteriales > Mycobacteriales bacterium. The sequence goes on from DASZRO010000013.1 coordinate 5,691, forward strand.
GACGAGCACGACCTTGCCCTTGAGCTGGGCGAGGTTCAGCGCAGCGCCGTCGGGAGTGTTGAACCAGTGAGTGACGTCCGCGAAGTCCGGCGCCTTCCCGTAGACCGGCAGGTCGGCGGCACTCAACGTCGGGATCTGGTCGGCCATCGGCATCATCGACGGCTGCGGCCTCGGCTTGCCCCGCAACGAGTTCTGTAGCGACTTCGCCTGCGCGGACTCGTGAGGGTTGCTGATCCCGTCGAGGTCGGAGTGAATCGAGGTGCTGTTGGTCAGGTGGTTCTCGATCGAGGCGGAGTACGACGGGATCGCGGTCTGCAATGACGTAGCGGCACCGAACGTGATGGCCACCGCACTGGCGAGCAGACCGACGCCGCCGGCCTGCCGCACGCGCACGGCGTGGGTGCGCAACCAGGCGACCGCCTTCGTCAGCCGGCTGGTGAGCAGCACCAAGCCGAAAATCGGCACCGCGATGCCGAGGGAGTACGCGACGGTCAGCGCTACGGCGTCGACGCCGAACGAGCCCTTCTGTGCGCCCACGGCACTGATCGCCGAGAAGATTGGTCCGGCGCACGGCAGGTAGAGCAGCCCGAGCGAGGCGCCGAGCACCAGGCCGCCGGCGGAGCTGTCCGGCGCCCGGTTGAGGCCGAGCCGGGCGAACGGGCGTTCCAGCAGCAGCCCGACCTTCGGGACGAGGAACCCGACGGCGAGCAGGTAGAGCACGACGAGCGCGAGGTCGTAGCGAAGGCCGAGCGGCAGACCGAGTGCGGTGAGCAGGCGGATGCTCAGCAGCGCCGAGAGCCCGAACGCGAGCGCCAGGCCGGCCGCGATCGCCAGCGCCCGCCTGCGCCCGCCTGCGGTGACACCGGAGGCGATCACGGCCGGCAGCACCGGCAGGATGCACGGCGTGATGATCGTGAGGAGGCCGGCGAGAAACCCGATCAGCAGCAGCAACGGACTCATCGAGGCCGGCTTCCTTCGTCGTCGAACGCCACCACGCGGCCAAACGTACGCCTGGCAAACCTCGGCAGCGGACGGCCGCCGGGCCGATTACGATTTGGTTCCGGATCAAAGGAGGGCGACGGCCGATGGCGCCGCGTCGACGAGTCGCGTGGCTCGGCGCAGCCGCACTGCTCGCGGGCGTGCTCTCCGTCGCCGTGCCCGCGTCGGCGGCGCGGTCTCCGCAGCCGGCTCCGCTGCTGTCGGTCCAGGTCAGTGGCAACCGCCCCGCCGGCGGTACGGCGAAACGAGTGCCTGCCGCAGTGGGCGTCGAGACCTGGAAGTCCGGTGACTTCGCCGGCTTCTCCGCCGTTGCGGACAAGGACTTCGGGTTGTGGCGCGGCCGGCCGATCACCAGCGCCACGGACTTCCAGACGAACTACTCGTGGCAGCAGTTCGACCAGGCCGAGCGGGTCACGACCATCTGGCGCAACCAGCACCAGGGCATCTTGCTGTCGATCGGCGTACCGCTGTGGGCGGGCTTCGGCTACAACCATCTGGCCGCAGCCGCGAGCGGGTACTACGACAAGCACTTCGTCGCGATGGCGCAGCACCTGGTCGCCGCGGGGCTCGGTCACTCCGTGCTGCGGCTGGGGTGGGAGTTCAACGGCGACTGGTTCAACTGGGGCATCGGCTCGACCGGCAAGCCGGCCGATTACGACACGCGGGCGCGCGAGTTCGCCCAGGCGTGGCGCCACATCGTCACGGCGATCCGCAACGTCAAAGGCGCGCACTTCACCTTCGACTGGTGCGTCGCCGCGGGTCCGCACTTCCGCAACTTGAAGCTCGCCTACCCGGGCAACGCCTACGTCGACTACATCGGGATGGACGTCTACGACTGGAACCGCGCCGGACAGGCCGATACGGCGCAGGCGCGCTGGCACGCGATCGTCCATCAAGGCACTGGTCTGGCGTGGCTGGCCAAGTTCGCGGATGCGCATCACAAAGCCATTTCGATTCCGGAGTGGGCGTTGGTTCACGACCAGGCCAGCAAGGCGCACTCCGGTGGTGACGACACCTTCTTCATCAACCACATGCACCACTGGTTCGCCACGCACAACGTGGCGTACGAGAACTACTTCAACTCCTACGACGGGCTGATGTCGTTCGTGATGGGCGGGTCGAGCAACCAGTTCCCGGCCGCAGGCCAGCTCTACCGGCTGCTGTGGGGCCGCCCGGGTGGCGTCCGCCACTCCATCGCGATCTCCTAGTCCGTGCAGTGCTGCCGGCTGAGCCGCCGTGAGCTGATCCGCTGGGCGGCCGTCGTCTCCTCGACGTCCCTGCTGCCCGTCCTCGATCCGGAGCGCAGCTACGCCGCGGCCAGCCGCAGCGACCTCCCGGCGATCGGCATGAACGCCGAGCTCGTCACCGTCACGCCGACGAGCGCCATCGTGACCTGGTACACCGGGGTGCCGGGGCTGACCGGCGACTCGCTCGCGCCGAGCCCCCAGGACACCGAGCTGCGGCTCGGGACGAACCCGCTCCGGCTGCGGACCGTGCTGCACGAGACCCGTCGTACGCCGTTTCACTACGCGGAGATCCACGGTCTCGAGCCCGGGCGCACGTACTACTACCAGGCGCTCTCCGACGGGCTGCCCGTGCTGCCGGCGGTCAACGCGACGGGCAACCCGGTCGGTGTGGCGACGACGACGACGGAGGGCCTGCGCGGGCTGACCGACGTCTTCGCGTTCACGACACCGCAGCCGCCGCCGGGCCGCCATCTGTTCACCATCGCGCTGGCCAACGACGTGCACATGGGCGAGACGGTCGCCGGCCTGATCAAAACGGTGGGGCCGATCCAGGTGCCTCCGGGCATCTCGCAGGTCGCCGGCGAGCCGCCGTACTCCGACGTCATGTGCGCGGCGATGGTCGCGGACGCGAAGACGCGTGGCGCCGACGTCCTGCTCGTGGCAGGCGATCTCACCAGCGAGGCGCAGCCGGTCAACGCGCGCAAGGTCAAGGAGCACCTCGACCGGTTCGGCAACTATCGCGAGGACTACTTCGTCGTCCGCGGAAACCACGACCGCCAGCACAGCGGGCCGGACTACGACACCTGCAGCGTCTCAGCGGTGGACCCGTCGGCGCGCGACTGCTTCAAGGACGTCTTCGACCCGCGACGACCGATCTGGTTCGCCAAGCAGCTGCACGGGCTTCGGGTGATCGGGATCGACACGTACGACAAGAAGGGCAACGGCGGTGACAACGGCGCACTGTCGGCGCACCAGATGGACTGGTTCACCCGTGAGCTCGCGAAGGACCCGGACCGCCCGACCATCGTGTTCGGGCACCACCCGGTGACCTTGGCGTCGGACGTCGTCAACGAGGAGCCACTCGTCTTCGACCTCAACCTGAAGCAGTCGGGCAAGATCCAGGCGGCGTACGCGAAGACGCCCGGGGTGTTCTTCCATCACCAGGGCCACACCCACCGCAACTACCGGTCTGCGGGCACGAGCCCCGGCGTGGTGTTCCAGGAGGTCGCGGCGACGAAGGAGTACCCGGGCGGGTTCTCATTGCTGCGGATCCACGAAGGCGGCTACTCGCTCAACTTCTACAAGACCCGCAGCGACCTCGCGCGTGAGTGGAGCGAGCGCACCCGCGGCGAGTACCTCGGGGTGGGTGCCAGCGCGTTCTACCAGTCCGGATCGATCGGCGACCGCAACTACGTCGTGACGCGCGACCTCTCGGGTCTGACGGCAGCCCGCTAGGGAATCACTGATCAATGCATGTCCTGCTGCGCGTCGCCCGGATCGACGGCTGGACCGCGTTGTCGTCGTCGGCGGTAGCGCTGCTACCGCGCTCCTCCTCCGCCTTGCCAGCCGCCGCCCGGATCGCCGCTCGCGAC
>DASZRO010000014.1 GCA_035550055.1 Mycobacteriales bacterium
GCGGCGATCACCAAGCCCCAGATGACCAGCGTGCTGTCGCGTACGTCGGAGGTGGCCTCCGCGTTCCCGCCCAGCGGCAGGACGGCGCCAGCGCGGGCCGGGCTCTCCTCGATGCTCGTCGTCGGGTGAGTCGTCATCGTCCGCGCACCGCCGGCCAACGCCGCGCCGCATCCCGGACAAGTGGCGGCGCCGGCCGGGATCGCCGCTCCGCAGTAGGTGCAGTTCATGCGTCCTCCCCAATCCCGTCAGTCGTGGCGATCGCCTTCAGTCACGGATGCAGACGATCGACAGCGCATCGCGCGGCACGACGTCGACGAGGACATCCGGCTCCGCTTCGAGGCGTGTCGTGAACCCGTGGTCGGCGAGGTCGGCCACGATGCCGGCGACGTCGACGCCCCAATGAATGTCGATGAGAAAGGTCATCGGCCGCGAGGTCGCGAGCAGCTTTCGCGCGCCGGCCAGGACGTACTCCTCCGCCCCCTCGACGTCGATCTTCACGACGTCGACCTGCGCAAGCGCTGACTCTGCAATGAGGTCGTCGAGAGTCCGTGCCGGGATCTGCACGGTGCCGCGCGGCTTCATGTGCTCGAGCGTGTGCACCTCGCTCGGCGCGATGGTGCTGGTCCCCGACTGATGTCCCTGGTGCAGCTCGATGGTCCCGGTCTCGGCTGCCGCCGCCACCGGCGCGACCTCCACGACGTGGTCGAGGTGATGCAGCCGTAGGTTCCGTTGCAGCTGGGGGACGTTGTCCGGGTCGGCCTCGACGGCGAGCACCCGCGTGCCGGGCCCACCTTGCTTGGCCGCCCAGATCGAGAAGTCACCGAGGTTTGCACCGACATCGACGAAGCCGCCGCCCGGCGGCAGGAAACGAGCGATGTTGCTGAACTTCATCGGCTCGTAGACCCACAGCAGCCGGCGCAGCGACTCCACCGAGTCGCCCAGGTCCATCCAGATCAGACCGGTGCGGGTCGGCATCGGGAGCGGGCGTCGCGGGGTGAAACGCTGGATCGCGGGCCAGTGCCGCGCCGCGTTGTTCGCCACCCGGTGGCGGGTGGCGCTGGCCCGGATCACCAGCCGAGCGTAACCAGCCGCGGGTGAGAACGCCCTAGCGCAGGATGGCGAGCAATACGAGCGCGGCGATCACCGCGACGATGCCACCCATCGCCCAGCCCGGAATGAACTCGGCCTTCTGCGACTGCTTGGCCTCGGCCAATCGCGGGCCGGGCAACGAGTGCGGATCGGTCTTGCTAGGCATGACGGGTGAACGCGTGCGCGATGCCGATGATCACGGCGAGGATCAGTCCGAGCCACAACACGTGCGCCACGAAACCGAGCCCGCCGAACAACAGCAACAGCACCAAGGCAAGTACAAGCAACATGACGACCTCCTGATCGGTTGCAGGAGTGATCACCAGATTCCGCGCGACTAATCCCGCCGATCAGGTGCAGGGCTGGCCCCCGATGGCGCCGAGCACCGTGATGCGTGCCCGGTCGACCCGGGCGGCGTCGTAGCGGGTTCGGCCGACGCCGTGACCGGAGGTGAGCTCGACGAACGCGCCCAGGGCCGAGCTGCCGGTGAGGCGGGCGAGCGCCGGTCCGAGGTAGACAGCCTGCTGGCAGCCGCTCGCCGTCAGGGCGTACACCTGGTGCTCCGGGCCGGGCAGGAGCCGCCGCCGGATGACGGCAAGCGCGACTGCTGCGGTCACGGTCGGCGCGAAGGTCAGGTACGTCGTACCGCCGTCCCAGCGGCCCCGCGACGCGACCGCCGGTTTCCCGAGCTCGCGGGTGATGCGGGCCGTCAACGCGCCGCAGTTCGTGTTGCGGGAGGCGTCAGCGGCGAGCACCGCTTCGGCCGCGGCCCGCGGTGCCGTCACGCCGAGCACGCCCAGTGACACGGCCAGCCGTTCCACGACCGCCTTCAGGGCGACCGGGTCGGCGTCCGTGCAGTGGCGCTGCAGCCGCAGCAAGGGGGCGAGGTACGCCAAGCGTCGTGCCGGCCGGGAGTCCTCGCCGGCGAGGGCGAATGCGACCTGCGCGATCGTCTGCGCCGTGCTGCCGGAGGACGACCCCGCTTCTGGGGCGACCGGTCCGCTCGACGACGCGCAGGCCGTCACCCCGCCGAGCGCGAGGGCAGCGGCGAGCGCGATGCCCGAGAGCCGCGCCGACGCCGACCTAGTTCTCGGGGCCGGGACCAAACTCGCTGACCGCGTTCATGATCCCGGCGAAGTAGCCGCCGATGCAGCCCGCGACGAACAGCCCGATGCCGACCCAGAACAGCGGCCAGTTCCAGTAGATCAGCGCAATCCCGCCGAGAATCGTCCCTGCGATCGCGACGTACACCGTCGCCCAGATCGTCAGCGATGCGTTGTGCCCACCGGACCCGCCGGCCATTGCGTCCTCCTCGGTCGAACCCGTACGCGACTAGCAGCCTAAGGCTCGTCCCGAGCCTCCACCGTCTCGGGGCGGGGCCAGAGCCGGTCTATCTCGGCGTTGAGCTCCGCTCCGAGCAGAATCGCCAACGCCGTCAGGTAGAGGAACAGCAGCACGGCGACAGGCGCGGACAGCGGCCCGTACGTCGCGGTCTTGCGAAACGCCCAGTCCAGCCAGGCCCGCAGCAACGTCGAGCCGACCACCCAGAACGACACGGCGAGCAGCGCGCCCGGAAGCGCCCGCCGCCACTGCGTACGCACCGGCAGCGCCTGGTGGTAGAGCGTCGCGATCAGCGCGAGAGACAGCAGGATGAGCACCGGCCAGTACCCGACCTCGAGGAAGCCGTGCACGGTGTCGTGCAACCGGTCCGGGAACGCCGACTCCAGCCGGGACGGCCCGAGCACCAGCAGCGGAAGCAGCACGATGACCCCGATGACGAACGTGAGATACATCCGCAGCGCCAGCAGCCGGCTGCGCACCGCGCCGCGATGGCTGCGCAGACCGTAGGCGATCGTGATCGTGTTGACGTAGGTCGCCATCGCCGACGATCCGGTCCACAGCGACACGACGAAGCTGATCGACACGACGTCGGCCCGGCCGCCGAACAGGATCCGGTGCAGTGCCGGAGCGATCGTCGAGTGCACCGCGCTCGGCACGATGACGTGCGTGAGCCCCTTCTCGATCGAGTTCTGCAGCCGGTTGAGGTTGTCCGCGCCGAGCAGCCCGTTGAAGTAGCCGATCACGCCGAGGACGGCGAGGATCAGCGACGGCAGCGACAGCAGCTGCCAGAAGCCGGCCTCCGCGGCGAGACCGAGGATGCGGTCGTGCCACGCCCGGCGAGCGGTCGAGATGGCGAGGTCGCGTGCGGTCGCCATCACGAAACGGTACGGCGAATCCGGCCGGGAACCCTGCTTCACTGGTGCCCATGACCGATACCCACCTGGTCACGAACCAGCCGCCGCCGCTCGTCGACTACGACGTGTTCAACGCCGACCTGGCCCTCGTCGAAGGCGTGCAACGCCATCAGGCCGGCTGGGCGATGGAGTCACTCGGCGAGCTCGGGCGGCGCGCCGGCGGTGCGGAAGCCCAGGAGTGGGGTCGGCTCGCGAACGTCAACCCGCCCCGGCTAGTCACCCACGACCGCTACGGGCACCGCATCGACGAGGTCGAGTTCCACCCGTCGTGGCACGAGCTGATGACGGTCGCCGTCTCGGCCGGGCTGCACTCCAGCTCCTGGACCGACCCGAAGCCGGGTGCCCACGTCGCCCGCGCCGCGGCGTTCTCGGTCTGGTCACAGACCGAAGGCGGCCACGGCTGCCCGATCTCGATGACGCACGCCGCGGTCCCGGCGCTGCGCGCCGACGCTGCCCTCGCCGCCGAGTGGGAGCCGCGCCTGACGTCGCGCGTCTACGACTTCGGGCTTCGCGTCCCGGCCGACAAAGCGGGTTGCCTCGCCGGCATGGGCATGACGGAGAAGCAGGGCGGCTCCGACGTACGCACCAACACGACCGTCGCGGAGCCGGCCGCCGACGGGACGTACCGGATCACCGGCCACAAGTGGTTCACGTCCGCGCCGATGTGCGACGTGTTCTTGATCCTGGCCCAGGCGCCGGGCGGGCTCACCTGTTTCGTCGTCCCTCGGATCCTGCCCGACGGCACCCGTAACACCTTCCGCATCCAGCGCCTCAAGGACAAGCTCGGCAACAAGTCCAACGCGTCGAGTGAGCCGGAGTTCGACGACACCGTCGGCTGGCGGCTGGGCGACGAGGGGGCCGGGGTCCGCACCATCATCGAGATGGTCACCTCGACGCGGCTGGACTGCGTGATCGGCACGTCGACCCTGATGCGGGTCGCGGTGGCGCAGGCGACCCATCACGCGCGGCACCGCCAGGCGTTCGGCCGCTACCTCGCCGACCAGCCGCTGATGCGGATGGTGCTCGCCGACCTCGCCGTCGAGTCCGAGGCGGCGACGACCCTGATGACGCGACTGGCCGCCGCGGTCGACGACGACGAGTCGGCGTTCAAGCGGGTGGGCTTGGCGGTCGGCAAGTACTGGGTGTGCAAGCGGGGTCCGGCGGTGGCCGCGGAAGCCCTCGAATGCTTCGGCGGCAACGGCTTCGTCGAGGACTTCCCGATGGCGCAGATCTATCGGGAGGCTCCGCTGAACTCGATCTGGGAGGGGTCGGGCAACGTCAACGTGCTCGACGTACTTCGGGGACTGGCGCGTACGCCGGAGGCGTGGGAGGCGTTCCGTGCCGAGGTGTCGCTGGCCGCCGGCGCCGACCGCCGGCTGGACGCCGCCGCGTCAGCGCTCGACGCCGAGCTGGCCGACACCTCCGACATCGAGGTGCGGGCGCGGCGGGTGGTCGAGCGCATGGCGCTGGTCCTGCAGGGGTCGCTGCTGGTGCGCTTCGCGCCGCCGGCGGTCGCCGACGCGTTCTGCGCCTCGCGGCTGGCCGGCGACTGGGGACACGCGTTCGGGACGCTGCCGCCGGGCGTCGACACCGCGGCGATCGTCGAACGCGCAACCCCGAAGGTCGGCTAGCCCCACCCCTGACCGCATGGCACCGCTCACATGTGCGGTTCGGTTTTGATCATGTTGGGCTCGGCGGGGAACTTGGTGTCTGCGCCCGGCCCGTTGAGCAGGTCGTTGGCGAACAGCGGGCACTCGCCGTCCTTGGACAGGTACGCCGACTGCGGCTTGCCCAACGTGTCCGCCGCTCCGCGCAGCAGCGAGCACTCGATCCGCGAGCCGATCGTGAACGACACGTTGAAGAAGAAGTTGTCGTTGCCGATCGGATCCGGGCACCCGATGGACACGCCGAGCACCTTGCACGCCGGGTCACCGGCCGGCGGCGGGTTGCCGGAGAACAGCGAGCGCCGGATCGGCTCCGGGTACGACGACAGCGGCGCGATCAGGTAGCCGAGGAAGTCACCCGCCGTACCGATGTTGAGGTAGCCCTGCATCCCCGGCACGTCGTCACGGACCGCCTGCACGATCTGCGGGTACATCTCTCCCGGCCCCCCGCTGACCAACAGGTCCCCGATGTGCCCGGAGAACGTCGTCGTGCCGAGCAGGTTCGCGGTGAACCACGGGTAGCCGAGCGCCCGCGCGCCCGGGGCGCCGACCAGCGAGCCGGCGTACTCGACCGCGAGCAGGACCGGCGAGTCGATCACGTCCTCGATGAGATAGCTGGACATCCCGACCGTCGCGGGGCCGCGCACCGGCTGCGAGTGGCGCACCGCGTACTTCACCCCGAGCAGGACGCGGCCGGCGTACTCGTCGAGCTCACACAGCTGCTTGGCCTTGAACGCCTTGAGGTTCGGCTCGAGGCACTCCGCCCGGTTGGGCTGAGTGCGCCCGAGCGTGCCGACCTGATCCATCGCGAAGCCGCCGAACGCCTTCCTCATCGCGTCGTTGAGCCGCCCGACGTAGTCACCGGTCACGTAGGTGTTGTCGGAGTCGAGCACGGTCGGGTGCGAGGAGTAGTTGGTGTAGGTGTCGAGAACCTTGCCCGTCTTCGGGTCGTGCGCCTGGATGACGCGGATCTCGTCGTCCATCGTCTGGTTGCGCGGGTCGTTGGAGAACTGGTTGGTCAGCAGCGGGTCGTCGTTGACACTCGGCGGGTACTCCTTGGTCTCCCCCGCGACGCCGGCGTGCGCCACGCCGTAGGTGAGCGTCGCGGGCCGCATGGCCTGCCACGCCTCGACCAGCGCCTTGACGGTCCGGTCGTGCACCAGCTCGAGGTACGACGTCGGGTCGCCGCCCCACACGCCCACGGTGTCCGGGCCACCGTGGGTGTGGTCGGAGTCGACGAGGATCTCCGACGCCGTCGGCACCGGCGCGTGCTCCCGCTCGCGTGAGGCGAGTCTGGCGATCTCCGCGGCCGCGTCCTTGCGGATGTCCTCGATCCCGAACGGGCCCTGCTTGTAGGCGATGAAGTAGCCCTGCGTCTCGATCTGGGCGAACGCGATCGTGTGGGTCCGGTCGCTGAACATGATCGCCCGGCTGTGCGAGCCGTCGCCGAGGATGCCGGTGGCGTAGCGACCGACCGTGTCCGGGATCTGGTACTTGTTGGCGATCTTGTCGTCACCGAAGCCGTAGCCGCCGAGATAGAAGTCCTTGTGGGCGAGCATCGCCGGCGTCGGGTTGATCGACTCCGCAGCTCCGCCCACGAGATAGATCGCCGGCTGCTCGGGCTGCGTGCCGCGCTTTGCCGACGCGAACGCCGCCGGCGCGACCGATCCGGCGCAGAGGGCGACGGCGAGCAGGGTGACGGCGGGTCTACGGCGCATTCGAGAGGTTTCGCCTGCGACGCGGCGAAGTCCTGCCGCATGCGCCGAGCGGTCACCGCGGTTGTCGCCACCTTGACCCTGCTCCTCGGAGCCGTCGTCGGGATCTCCACGGTCTCGGCCGCCGGAGCGACGAGCGCCGGCGCCTGGCACGGCCTGCGTGCCGGCGCGGCCGTGGTGGACGCCACGTGGCACGTCGGCGCCTCAGCCGGCCAGTACGCCAGCCAGATCGGCGGCCAGGACCTCAAGGGCGAGTGGGACCCCAACGTCGCGTCAGTGTTGAAGCGCTCGTCGTACGGCGTCGCCTCGCGGCTGTCGATCAGCGCGATCGTCCTGCAGGACGGCAAGGGCGATCCGCCGATCGCGCTGGTCCGTGACGACAACTACCTCGCCCAGGACATGCTGGTCCGGCGAGTCGGCCAGCTCCTCGCCGCGGCGCACAGCCCGGTCACCTACGGCAACATCCTGCTGTCGGCCCTGCACGACCACTCCTCGCCGTACTACTCGACGCCCGCCGCCGGCGTCTGGCTGTTCCAGGACGTCATGGACCTGCGAATGTTCGAATACCAGGCCCGCCAGATGGCCACCGCGATCGAGAAGGCCTACGCCGCGATGACCCCGGCCCGGGTCGGCGCGACGACGGTCCAGTTCGCCGGCTTCCAGGGCAACATCGCCGGTGCCGACGTCAACGAGGACGGCTCCCCCACCGGCTACCCGGAGCAGGACAACGACCACGAGCTCACGGTCATGCGCTTCGACAACATGTCCGACCCCTCGCACCCGACGCCGCTGGCGACCTGGGTCGACTACGCCGAGCACGGTGAGTCCCTCGACGAGTACGACCTCATCAGCGAGGACTGGATGGCGCCGTTCATGCACTACATGACGAGCGCCACGCACGCACCGATGGTGTTCAGCCAGGGCGGCGTCGGATCGGCGGAAGGCCCCTACGAGCACAACTACCCGGCGGGTGAGGTCCCGACGCTGACCGACCACGGCCAGAAGGTGTACGAGATCTACGGCCACATGGGGTACGCCCAGGCGGTCCGCGGCACCCACCTGCTGTTCGAGCACGCGATCGCCGCGTGGCGCGCGATCGGCGGCGCGCACAACGGCATCAAGGTCGACGTGCCGTACTCGACCGATCCGACCGTCACCATGCTGACCCGCTGGTACGCCGGGCCGATCTCGCACCCGTACCCGTCGGTGGGGAACTGCCGCACCGGGCCGACGCTGGCCGGCAACCCCGGCGTGCCGGCGGCCGGGCTGCCCGACTGCGAGCGGGTCTCCGACGTCGGCGCCCCGACACTGCCGTTCTCCCCGAAGCTGTTCGACCAGCTCAAGGCAGCGGGCCTGCCGATCCCGGACAACTACGACGTCCCCTCCGCCGGCCTGGTCGAGGAGAACGAGGCGATCAAGCTCCAGGCGGTGCGGATCGGCCAGATCCTGCTCGGCTCCTGCGCCTGCGAGCCACAGGCAGACCTGACCCGCAACTTCGAGACGCGTACCGACCGCACGACCGGCAACGAGTGGCTCGGCTTCAACTACGGAAGCCAGGCCGACGTCGACGAGGGGTGGCCGGTCGGCTACGACAACGGGCTGCCGGCGAAGCCGGTGCGAGCCTGCTACCGGTCGACCAAGACCGGCTACTCCTGCCCCGATCCGCGGGATCCGCTCGGCGTGGCCCGGCTGACGGTCTCGAATGCGGCGTACCAACACATGGAAGCCGAGGTCGACAACAACGCGGCAGGCTGGAACGCGACGAGCTACGCGCTCAACGCGGGATCGGAGCCGGTCAAGGACCCCGCGATCAAGGGCAACTTCACCCACACCGAGCTCGGCGCGGGCCAGTACGCGAAGTGTCCCGGCTACCAGCTGTCGGTCGCTTTGGGCCACACCGGCGACTACAACGGCTACACGGTCACCTACCGCGAGTACGAAGCGCGCGACTCCTATCGCAAGGCGCTGACCGCCTACGGCCCGCACAGCGCTGACTACTACGTCACGAACCTGCTGGGCATGGCGGCGAACCTGATGTGCGGTACGCCGGTCCCGACCCAGCCCACCGACGCCATCGCCACCGTCAACGAGCTGCGCCAGCAGAGCGAAGCGGTCGTGCTCGGCGAGATCTCCTCGGCCTACTACAACGCCTGGACCGCGCGCGTCCCGGACAGCATCGGTCCGGCCAAGGTGCTCACCCAGCCGAAGAACCTCACCCGCTTCGACGACGCGACCGTGACCTGGGTGGGTGGAGACAACTGGACCGACGACCCGACGGTCGTGGTGCAGCGCAAGGTCGACGGCACGTGGCGGCAGTACGCCGACCAGAGCGGACAGATCCAGGTCGTGTTCGACGAGCGCCCGCCGCTGTCGGTGGCCGCCTTGCGTGAGCTGACCGGCCAGCAGCGCTGGTTGTGGACCGCGTCGATGGAGGTCTTCGACTCCTACCCGCGCGCCGACGTGCCGGGCGGTCAGGTTCCCAATGGCGACTACCGCTTCGTGATCGACGGCGACATCCACACCGGCGGCGCGGTGCATCCCTACCGGCTCACCTCTCGGGTGTTCCGAGTGCGGCCTTGGCGCGGCATCAGGGTCGAGGACCTGCGGGTCAGCCACGGGCGGGCGACGTTCGCGATGGCGCCGATCCGCTACCCGCGCCTGCCGATCCATGTCCCCGACGCGCTGAAGCGGTTCTACAAGGACAACGGCGGCGGCACCGGCAAGCCGAACACCAGCGTGATCTGCGAGACCTGCAGCTTCGAGCCGTGGGCCACTCGCGGCCGGCTGGCCAGCGCGCAGATCGAGATCGTGGGTCGCGACGGCGCCGTCGTCCGCACCGTCAGGGCTCACCGCATCGACGGGCGTACGTGGGGGGCGCGGCTTCCGCTCCGGACGGGCGAGCGGGCCGTCGTCGCGCCCGGCGGCGTCCGCGACACCTACGGCGAGACCAACGCCAGAGGCCTTTCCACAGCCTGACAGCTGGCCGCAGACAGCGACCGGAAGTGACCCGCAGTCTTCTGCGATGCCCTCACTTCGCACCCTGACCGTTGCTTCGATGGCCCTCGCCGCGGCGATCTCCGCCGCTCCGGTCGCGCTCAGCGCGAGCGCGGCGACGGCCCACCCGACCCGGGACGCCGTCGTGTGCAAGCACGCCGGAACCGCCCGTGCCCGCTGCTTCGCGATCCGCGTCGACCGACTGGCGCGCGGCCGGGTACGCCACTCGGCGACCCCGCTCGGCTACGCGCCAAGCGATTTGGCCGCCGCCTACGACCTGCCAGCGGCCGGCACCGACGCCGGCAGCGGCGAGACCGTCGCCGTCGTCGACGCGTACGACGACCCGACGGCCGAGTCGGATCTCGCGCTCTACCGCAAGCAGTTCCACCTGCCGGCCTGCACCGGCGCGAGCGGCTGTTTCCGCAAGGTGGACGAGCGCGGCGGGACCGACTACCCGCCGGCCGACCCGGGCTGGTCGGAGGAGATCAGCCTGGACGTGGACATGGTCAGCGCGGTCTGCCCGAACTGCCACATCCTGCTGGTCGAGGCGGACACCGCCTCGATGGCCAACCTCGGCGCGGCGGTCGACGAGGCAGTGGCGCTCGGCGCGGACGCGGTCAGCAACAGCTACGGCGGTCCGGACGCCAAGGACTCGACGTACGGCCGCTACTACCACCACGCGGGAGTCGCGGTGACCGCGTCGGCGGGTGACAACGGCTATGGCGTGTCCTACCCGGCCTCGTCGAAGTGGGTCACCGCGGTCGGCGGCACGACCCTGTCGCGCAGCACGTCGAGCCGCGGCTTCACGGAGACCGCGTGGACCGACGGCGGCAGCGGATGCTCGGACCTCAACGCCACGACCTGGCAGTCCGCGGACGTTACCGGATGCGACGGGCGAGCCGTCGCCGACGTCGCTGCGGTGGCCGACCCGGCGACCGGAGTCGCGGTCTACGACAGCACGCCGTACGAGTCCGCGGTCGGGTGGTTGACCTTCGGCGGCACCTCCGCGTCATCGCCGATCATCGCCGCCGTCTTCGCGCTCGCCGGCAACACGACTGACGTCAGCGACGGCTCCTTCGTGTGGGAGCACCAGTCGGTGTCATCGCTCTGGGACGTGACCGGCGGCAGCAACGGCCAGTGTCCGACCGTGCAATGGTGCCAGGCGCGAGCCGGCTGGGACGGGCCGACCGGCTTGGGCACCCCGCACGGCATCGCCGCCTTCTAGACCTCGGACATCCGAGTTGCCAACGATAGACACTCGACCCGATCTTGACGTTTTCGGCCTGATGAGGGGTCCAACAGGCCGAAAGCGTCAAGATCACCCTGCGTCTGGCGTCAGGTCACCGTGACCAGGCTGAACGACTTCACCGTCTTGGACCCGGCGACGAAGCCGTTGTTCACTCCGACTACCCATTTGCTGCCGTCGGGCAGGATCGCGAGGCCCTCTAGCTCGTAGGAACTGCCCGAGATCGTCGGCATGTTGTGGGCCTGTTGATCGCCGCTTCCATCGACGAAGTTGTGGAAGCCGACGGTGAACTTTGCCTCGTCTTGTTGCGCGTCGGTCTGGGTCGCCCAGTAGAGCCAGTTCCCAGTGACGTCATATCCAAGATTGCTTGGAGAACCGGGAATCTGAAACGAACCCATGGATGGTGGAAAGGTCCCGCTTCCCGAGCTCTTGACTGCGGCGAGGCCGTAAACCCAGAGCTTGTTGTTGCCATCGCGAACGACGAGATTCGAGGTATTGACATTGACCGTGAGCGGGTTGGTCAGCGGAGGGGACCAATGCGTCTCGTCCTCGAAGGTGTCGGAATCCGGGTTGAAGTCTCCCCGGGTTATCTGATGGCCGTCGACGGGGTCCTTGGCGCCGTTGCTGCAAGGCGTCCAGATCGTGGGGCCGTTGTTCCCAATCTGGCCGCCGTGGCTGTGCGTCGCGAAGCGGTTGATCGCCGGCGAGCCATCAGACGGGCTCTTGAACTGGCTGAACGTCAGTTGCGTGCTTGGCACCTTCGGCGTCGCTTTGTCATCCGCGTTGTTCTGACACGTGTACACCGTGCTGCCGTTGAAGCCGAAGCATTGCATCGCATTGCCTGGCGGCAACGGGACCTTCGTCCAGCCCGAATAAATGCTCGGCGTACCGGGCAGCGGGATCGGTGCAGTAGACGCGCGAGCGAGTGCAGGTAGCCCGATATCAAGGGCGCCGCCCGCAACAACAGCGCCCGCCGCCTGCATGAACCTACGACGCGAGAGTTCCACGACTTCTCCTCAGCGTGGCGGATCCCCCGTACCACGCTGTCTACCTCCTCGGCACCGCGACATCAATGCTCAACGCACGAGGTGGTGGAATCGGGGCGTGAAGCTTCCCGTCATGCCGCCGGTCTCGCCGATGCTCGCGAAGGCGGTACCCGACGTACCCGAAGGCGAGTTCCTCTACGAGCCCAAGTGGGACGGCTTCCGGTCGATCATCTTCCGTGACGGCGACACGGTCGAGGTCGGCTCTCGCAACGAGAAGCCGATGACCCGCTACTTCCCCGAAGTCGTCGAAGCGGTCAAGGCGGCCCTGCCGGACAAGTGCGTCGTCGACGGCGAGATCGTCGTACCGATCAACGGCCGCTTGGAGTTCGAGGTGCTCCAGCAGCGGATCCACCCGGCGGAGTCCCGGGTCCGCAAGCTGGCCGCGGAAACCCCCGCGCACTTCGTCGGCTTCGATCTGCTCGCGATCGGTGACATCTCCCTGATGGGCGCGCCGTTTCGCGAGCGTCGGGCACAGCTCGAGTCCGCCGTCACGCCGACCGCCGACGTCCACGTCACGGCGGCAACCCGAGACGTCGCCGAGGCCAAGCGGTGGTTCACCGACTTCGAGGGGGCCGGCCTCGACGGCGTCGTCGCGAAAGGGCTCGAGCTGACCTACCAGCCCGACAAGCGCGTGATGTTCAAGATCAAGCACGCGCGCACGGCCGACTGCGTGCTGGCCGGCTTCCGCTGGCACAAGAGCGGTCCGATCGTCGGCTCACTGATCCTCGGGCTGTACGACGGGGACCAGCTGCGCCACGTCGGCGTCGCCGCATCGTTCCCGATGAAGCGACGGGCGGAGCTGGTCGAGGAGCTCGCGCCGCTGCGGGACAACGCCGAGCAGGGACACCCGTGGATCGGCAGCGAATGGGGGCCCGGCGGCACCCCGAACCGCTGGAACTCCGGCAAGGACATGAGCTTCGAGCCGCTACGACCCGAACTGGTCGTCGAGGTCGCTTACGACCAGATGGAAGGTCACCGCTTCCGCCACACCGCCCAGTTCAAGCGGTGGCGGCCGGACCGCGAGCCGCGCAGCTGCAGCTTCGCCCAGCTGGAGCGGCCGCTGAAGTGTGCGATCGACGAGGTGTTCAGCGCCTGACGGCCGATGCTGTTCAGCACGCCTTCAGGTTCCGACGGTTAGGTACGAACAGCAGGACGCACTCGCCGGTGTGGCTACCGATCCGGCTCGTCCGACCCCTCCCCCCGGAGGTCGGACCCGGCGAGTGCGTCCTCGCCCATTTCCGGGCCCGGTCAGCACCGCAGATGCGACCTCGCCGCCTGACCACCGACGGCAAACGGCGACGGGTCGCGGTTGTCGAGGATGGCCAGCAGCCTGTCGAGCAGCCGCTGCGCCCGGGCGGGCGGCTCACCGGCGTACCCCACGACGATCTGGTGGCGGCGCACGGTGAGGATCTGGGTATCCGTGCCGCACGCGATCTCCTCGTCCGGCCGCGGGTAGCGGGCGTCGAGGGTGCTGACACGTGCGTTCGCCGCCAGGTCCCGCAGTTTGCGCATCGTGGGTGCCGGCAGCTCGAACCGATACGTCGCGGGCTTCTCGGTGTCGACGATGCTCGTCTCACCGGATTTCGCGACCGTCATCGTGATCTTGTTGCGCGCGCCGGTACCCAGCTGGTAGCGCAGCAGCTCGCCGGCCGGCTGCGAAACGGTGGGGGCGTACGGCGAGAAGACGAACGCGATCTTGCCGTTCTCGAGCCCTTCGGCCGTGCTGGTGCCGTTCGGGGTGGTCACGGTCACGATCACCCGGCCCGCGGCATGCCGCGGCGACACCGCGACGATCCGGCCATCGGACTTGACGGTGAACGACATCGCCGGCGTCTGCTTGCCGAACCTGACGCTCGTCGCGCCGGTGAAGCCGGTCCCGTCGATGCGGACCGTCGTCCCCCCGACGAGCGGGCCGGAGTTCGGGATCATGGTCGAGACGGCCGGCGGCACCGGAGCAACGGGCGACGTCGCCGCCTGACTGGGAGTCGCGAGCACCCCCGCCGACGCGGCCACCAGCGCGACGGCCGTCGCGGCACCCCGGCGGACAGTGGGCAGTGCGGTCATGTGAGCCTCCCTGACGGTTCGGCTCACGACTCGTGAGTCCAGTTGGCGGCGTTCATCTTGCTCGGCTGCACCCGCGGCGGCTCGCCCGGCATCTTGGGATAGTTCGGCGGGTACGGCGCGTCACCCAGGCCGTGGTCGGCCTCGTCGCGGTCGGCCCACTCCAGCAGCGGCTCGATCCCGAACACCGCGTCGTCGATGCCGGCGTGGACATCACCGAGCTCGGCGTACCGCTTCGGCAGCGTGTTGATGGTGAAGTCCTCGGTCTCGACGTCCGGCAGCTCCTCCCACGTCACCGGCGCGGAAGCCGGCGCGTGGGCGAACCCGCGCAGCGAGTACGCCGCCGCGATCGTGCGGTCCTTCGCGTTCTGGTTGAAGTCCACGAAGATCCGCTCGCCGCGCTCTTCCTTCCACCAGGCGGTCGTCACCCGGTCCGGCGCGCGGCGCTCAACCTCCCGGGCGAAGGCCAGGGCGGCCCGGCGTACCTCACGGAAGCCGTAGTCGGGCTTGATGCGGACGTAGATGTGCACGCCGCGGTTGCCCGACGTCTTCGGCCACCCGACCGCGCCGAGTTCGTCGAGCACCTCGTGGACGATGCCCGCCACCTGCTTCGCCTCGGCGAAGCCGGTCCCCGGCTGCGGGTCCAGGTCGATGCGCAGCTCGTCGGGCTGCTCCACCGCCGTACACCGGGTGTGCCAGGGGTGGAACTCGACCGTCGACATCTGCACGGCCCAGGCGACCGCGCCGAGCTCGGTCACGCACAGCTCGTCGGCGGTGCGGCCCGACGGGAAGGACACCTCCGCGGTCTGCACCCAGTCGGGCGCGCCCTTCGGGATCCGCTTCTGGTAGATCTTCTCGCCCGCGACGCCCTGCACCCCTTCCGGATAGCGGTGCAGCATGCAGGGCCGCTCGTAGAGCGCCCGGACGATGCCCTCGCCGACCGAGAGGTAGTAGTTGACGACGTCGAGCTTCGTCGCGCCGATCGCCGGGAAGTACACGCGGTCGGGGTTGGTGACCTTGACCGTGCGCCCTTCGACGTCGAGCTCGACGAACGGGGAAGCCATAGCCGGACGGTACCGCCCGTGACAGCATCGAGGCATGACACACGAGGTCGAGAAGACGGACGAGCAATGGCGGGCTGAGCTCTCCCCGGAGGAGTACGCCGTACTCCGTCAGGCGGGCACCGAACGCCCCGGGACCGGACCGCTGCTGCACGAGCACCGCACCGGCATCTTCCGCTGCCGGGCCTGCGGCAACGTGCTGTTCATGAGCGACACCAAGTTCGAGTCCGGCAGCGGCTGGCCGTCGTTCTACGACCCGGCGAACTCCGATGCCGTCGAGCTGCTCGACGACAGCTCCCACGGCATGAAGCGCACCGAGGTCCGCTGCAAGCGGTGCGGGTCTCACCTCGGCCACGTCTTCGACGACGCGCCACAGACGCCGACCGGCGAGCGCTACTGCATGAACAGCCTCAGCCTGACCTTCGACCCGGCCGACTGACCCCGTCGAGCCCTACGTTGTTGGTCTTTCAGCGCCCGCGAAAGACCAACAACGTTGGGCTCGGCGAGAGGGGGTCGGGCGAGAAGGGGGTCAGGGGAGGGCGGCGACCAGCTCGGCCGGCGACTTGCGGGCGCCCGGGTAGAACGGGATCTCCAGGCGGGTGTGCCGCCGTGCGGTGGCCGCACGAAGCTCGCGCATCAGGTCGACGATGCGGTGCATCTCGTCGGCTTCGAAGGCCAGCACCCACTCGTAGTCACCGAGCGCGAAGGCCGCGACCGTGTTGGCGCGTACGTCGGCGTACTCCCGGGCCATCTTCCCGTGCTCGGCGAGCATGAAGCGCCGCTCCTCGTCGGGCAGCAGGTACCACTCGTAGGACCGGTTGAACGGATACACGCTGACGTAGCGCTTGGGCTCCTCACCGGCGAGGTACGCCGGCACGTGGCTCTTGTTGAACTCGGCCGGGCGGTGCAACGCCATCGCCGACCAGACCGGCTCGCACGACCTGCCGAGGGCACTCGCCCGGAACCGCGACCACGCCTCCTGGAGGTCGTCCGACGTCGGCGCCACCCACCACAGCATCAGGTCGGCGTCCGCACGGAAGCCGCTCACGTCGTAGAGGCCGCGGGTGACGACCCCCTTCTCTTCGAGCTGCTCGAGCAGGGTGTCCAGATCCCGGGCGACGCCGTCTCGACCGTCCGCCGCCAGCCGGTCGGTGACCTTGAACACCGACCACATCGTGTAGCTGATCGTCTCGTTGAGATCCTTGGCCCGCTTACCCGGTGACCGCCCGTCTGCCATGTCTTCATTGTCGCCCCGCGGGGCAGACTCATCCCATGCGACGTACCGGCTTGCTGCTCGCGGTGGCCCCACTCGCCCTGGTGATCGCGTGTTCCACCGGCACCGGCACCGGCACCGCCAACCACGACACCGCGACCCTCGGCGCGCCCGCGCACTACTCGAACTGGCCGAACTTCCACAACACCGCCAGCAAGAGCGGCGTGGCGAACGGGCCGGTGACGCTGCCGCTGCACACCGCCTGGCACCGCAAGCTCGACGGCGCGGTGTGGAGCGAGCCGGTGATCGGCGACGACGTGCTGATCGCCGCAACCGAGCGCAACTCCGTCTACGGGCTCAACCCGCAGACCGGCAAGATCCTCTGGCACCAGAAGCTGGCACTCGCCGAACCCGGCTCGTCACAGCCGTGCGGGGACATCGACCCGATCGGCATCACCGGAAGCCCGGCGTTCGATCCGGCGACCGGGTCGGTGTTCGTCGTCGACACCTCTCCCAGCGGCCACCACACCGTCTGGTCGCTGTCCGCCAAGACCGGCAAGCGCAACTGGCACCGCAACGGCGACGTCGACCGCCACCGCGACATGAACGCCGAGCAGCAGCGGGCGGCGCTGGTCGTCATCGACCATCGGGTGATCGTCACCTACGGGGCGCACGCCGGCGACTGCGGCAACTACGTCGGGCTGGCCGTCTCGATCCCGACGAACGGCAGGGGCCCGACGCCGCACTACGCCGTACCCAACGCGCGCGGCGCCGGGATGTGGGGACCGGCCGGGCCGGTCGAGGCGTACGACGGCAACGTGCTCACGCCCACCGCCAACGGGTCGAACCGCACCGGCGGCACCTGGGACCACAGCGACGGCGTGATCGAGCTCGACCCGACGACGATGCACTACGTCCGCGGCTGGGCACCGACCAACTGGGAGCAGGGCGACGCTGACGACTTGAGTCTCGGCTCCACCTCACCGGTCCGGGTCGCCGGTGACTACGTCGTCGGCGGCAAGCGCGGCGAGGTGTGGCTGCTCGCGCCGGACCTCGGCGGCGTCGGCGGCCAGCTCGACACCCTCGGCGGCGACAACTACTGCAACGCCTTCGGCGGCATCGCCGCGCGCGGCGACACTGCGATCATCCCGTGCAAGAACTTCAGCAAGCCGCACAGCCTGCTCGCGGTGACGGTGAGCAACGGCAAGCTGCACCAGAAGTGGGACACGAGCGGCCTGTACGGCGCGCCGGTCATCGCCGGCCAGCGGGTGTTCGTCGCCGACCTCGACAGCGGATCACTGAAAGTGCTGTCGCTGCAGACCGGTCACGTCATCGCGTCGATCCCGGTCGGCCCCCTCGCGACCTTCCCCTCCGAGGTCGTCGACGGCAACCACGTGTTCGTCCCGACGTTGTCCGGGATCACCGCCCTGCGCGGCTCCTGAGGTAGCCGCTCACCTGCTCGGCGGCGGACCGCGCGGAGGCGACGCATGCCGGCACTCCCACGCCTTGATAGGTCGCCCCGCACACCGCCAGGCCGGGCTGCTCCGCGACCGCCGTCCGGATCCGCGCGACCCGGTCCAGGTGCCCGACGGCATACTGCGGCAACGCGCCGCCCCACCGGCTGACCTTGGCATCGATCGGCTGGCCCGCGAAGCCGGCGTATGCGGTGAGCTCCGCCACTGCGTCCGCGACGAGGTCGTCGTCGTCGCGTTGCAGGACCGCGGCGTCGCCGTGCCGCCCGAACGAGCATCGCGCGACGACGACCTCCCTGCCGGACAGATGCGGCCACTTCGCGGAGGACAAGGTGACCGCCTTGACGGGCCTGCCCGCGATGGCAGGAACGAGATACCCGCTGATGTCGGCGCGCCCGCCGTCCGCGGCGCGCCACGCGGTCGTCACGATCGCCAGGCTGGCGGCATCGATCGCGGCCAGCTCACGGGCCGCCGCGGGAACGTCGGCGGCCAGCAGCCTGCCGGCGGGGCTGGCGGGTGTCGCGACCACCACCGCGGCGACGTCGAGTGCCTGCTCGGCGTTCGTCGCCCCGTGCACGACGCGCCAGCCGTCCGTGGTGCGGCTCAGGCCACGAACCGGCGAGCCGACCGCGATCTCGCCGCCGTGGCGGGCCAGTGAAGCGGCTAGCGCCCCCGGCAAGGTGCCGAGCCCGTCGCGCAACGTGGCGAACACCGGCTGATCCGACGGCGGCCCGGCGACGATCGCCCGCCGTACCGCGCGCAACGCGGATCGCTCGGTACGCGGCACCTGCGGCAGCGTCGCCGCGAGCGACAGCTCGTCGGCGCGCCCGGCGTAGACGCCGCCGAGCATCGGGTCGAGCAGGCGATCGACGACCGCCGAACCGAACCGCCGGCGGGCCCACAACCCGACGGCGATGTCCTCGCCGGGTGGCTCGCCGGGCAACCACGCGTCGGCGCGCGCCCGCGCGACCTCAGCGGCGGACAGCACGCCGCGCAACGCGGCGACGTCGCTGGGCAGGCCCATCACGGTCCGTGCCGGCATGGGGCGCAGCTCGCCGCGGGCCCAGACCGCGGCCCGCATCGTCTGCGGCGACACCAGCCCGGCGTCGAGCCCGAGCGAGGCGACGAGGTCGGCCGCCTCCGGA
Source organism: Mycobacteriales bacterium (assembly GCA_035550055.1). Classification (NCBI taxonomy): domain Bacteria; kingdom Bacillati; phylum Actinomycetota; class Actinomycetes; order Mycobacteriales; species Mycobacteriales bacterium. The sequence continues at coordinate 18,962 of DASZRO010000014.1, forward strand.
CGGCGTACCAGGAAGGCTTCCGCGCCCTCGTCGACCGCGACGCCGCCGACCTCGCAGGTGCGCAGCTTCCCGCCGATCTGACGGCTGCCCTCGAGCAGCGTGACGCCGACGCCGGTGCTCGCGATCGCGTCCGCCGCCGCGAGCCCGGCGATCCCGCCGCCGATGACGGCAACGGTCGTTGCGGTCACGAGCCGGCGGTCTCGTGATGGACGAGGTCGACGACCCGCGCCAGCGCATCCGGATCGGTGTCGGGAAGTACGCCGTGCCCGAGGTTGAAGACGTGTCCGGCCGCGTGGCGGGCGGCGCGCAACACCTCACGCACCCGCTGGGCGGTCGCCTCCCACGGCGCGAACACCGCCGCCGGGTCGAGGTTTCCCTGCAGCACGACTCCGGACCCGACTCGGGTGGCCGCCTGGTCGAGCGGCACCCGCCAGTCGACACCGACCACGTCGGCGCCCGCGGCCGCCATGAGTCCGAGCAGCTCGCCGGTGTCGACACCGAAATGGATCCGCGGCACACCTTCGACCGACTCGAGCACCCGGCGGCTGTGCGGGAGGACGTAGCGCTCGTAGTCGGCCGCCGACAGCGAACCCGCCCACGAGTCGAACAGCTGCACCGCGCTCGCGCCGGCGTCCACCTGGACCCGCAGGAAGGTCGCGGCGACGTCGGCGAGCCGGCCGGCCAGCGCGTGCCAGAGGTCCTCGTCGCCGTACATCAACGCCTTGGTGCGGGCGTGGTCGCGGCTCGGGCCGCCTTCGACCAGGTAGGAGGCGAGGGTGAAGGGCGCTCCGGCGAAGCCGATCAGCGGCGTCGCGCCCAGCTCACCGACCAGGCCCTCGACCGCCTGGGCGACCGGCGCGACGTCGTCGGGCTCCAGGCGTGGCAGCGCGGCGACCGCGGCCGGGTCGCGGACCGGGTTCGCGACGACCGGGCCCACTCCCGCGACGATGTCGAGGTCGTAGCCGGCCGCCTTGAGCGGCAGCACGATGTCGCTGTAGAGGATCGCGGCGTCCACCCCGTAGCGCCGGACCGGCTGCATCGTGATCTCGACGACGAGGTCCGGGCGCAGGCAGGACTCGAGCATCCCGACGCCTTCTCGCACCTTGCGGTACTCGGGCAGGCTGCGGCCGGCCTGGCGCATGAACCAGACCGGCGTGTGCGGCGCCGGCAGTCCGCGACAGGCCGCAAGAAACGCGCTGTCAGCGACCCCGGGCATCCCACGATGCTGTCACGACGCGATGAGCACCACTCCGGCCAGCGCTCCCACGACGCCGAACAGCTGCACCTTGGCCAGCCGTTCGGCGTGAACCGCCCGAGCGAGGAGCACGGTCATCGCCGGGTACAGCGACGACAGCACGGACACCACCGAGAGCAGGCCGTGACGCGTGGCGTAGGCGAACGTCGCGTTCGCGCCGACGTCGAACACGCCGACCACGAACAGCATCGGGGCGTCGGCGAGCTCGACCCGCAATGACGTCGACGTCACACGGGCGATGACGATCATGAACGCGACCGCCGCGCCGCGCATCACGACGAGCGTCATCAGCGTGCTGTGCTCGGCGCCCCGCCCGATGGCGACGAAGACCACGCCGAAACCGACCGCAGCGAAGCCCGCGAGCCACAGCGGCCGCGCCGCCCCACGGCGCTCGCCGCCACGATGCAGCTCCGGGCCGCTGGCGAAGATCACGCCGACGATCGCCACGACGATCCCGGCGATCTGCCAGACCGACGGGCGGTCACCTTGGGCGAGGCCGACGACCACCGGTACGACGACCCCGGTGGCCGCGATCGGCGCCACGATGCCCATGGTCCCGGTCGCCAGCGCCTCGTAGAACGCCACGATCCCGGCGGTTCCGGCCACCGCCCCGAGCAGCCCCCAGCCGGCGTACCCGTGGGCGCTGGTGACCGCTCCGGTGGCGAGGGCGGCGACCAGCACGCCGGCGAGTCCGATGAGCTCGCTGACCGCCGCAACAGTCACCGCCGGGCGACGTCGGGTGAGGGTGCCGCCGCAGAAATCGGAGGTACCCCACAGCGCGCTCGACACGAGCGCGAGCAGGATCCCCACGCATCTCAACCTATGTCCCAACCCGCCGCCGACCCGGCGCGTGTCGCGGCGGCTGGGAGCGCCTCGACACCTACAGTGGGCGCGTGTCGGTGGACCTGTCGGCATCGGCCGACCTGCCGCCTGCCTTTCGCGAGGCGCTGGCCGGCCTGTCGGCCGTGGAGCTCCGGCCCGAGCTCGTCGTCCACGAGCTTCCGGCACCTCCCCGGCTGGCGCCGCACGCCATCGCGCTGCACGCATCGGTGATGTCCGGCGACGACGAGCTCGCCGAAGGCCGACTGGTCCTGCTGCACGACCCCGACGGTCAGGAGGTGTGGGCCGGCGACACTCGCTGCGTCGCCTACGTCCAGGCCGGGGTCGAGGCGGACATCGCCAACGACCCGATGCTGCTCGAGGTCGGCTGGTCCTGGCTCATGGAGGCACTCGAGTCAGCCGGAGCCGACTACGCGGCAGAAAGCGGCACCGTGACCCGCACCACGTCGGAGCGCTTCGGCGCGATCAGCGAGCACCCGGTCGACTGCGACGTCGAGCTGCGAGCGTCCTGGTCGCCGCGCGGCGACCTCGGGCCGCACCTCGTCGCGTTCGGCGAGGTGCTGTGTGTCGCGGCAGGGTTGCCGCCGATGCCGCCGGGCGTCGTGGCGCTACCGCGGCGCCGTACGCCGAAGCGAGCCCGCCGCTAGCCCGTCGCGGTGACGTCGCCGCTGGAGGCCTGGTCGGCGTGCGGCGGGTTGACCGGCGACGCGAGAGCGATCCCGGTTGCCGCCGACAGCCTCGGCAGCCGCAACGCGAGCGTGGTGCCGGCGCCCCGCCACGACGTCACGTCGAGCGCTCCGCCGACCAGGCGGGCGCGTTCGCGCAGCAGCCCGAGGCCGACGTGGCGGCCGCCGTCGGAGGTCACCGCCTCGGGCATGAAGCCGAGCCCCTGGTCGGCCACGACCGCGGTGACCCAGTTGTCGTCCACGTGGAGCTCGGCGCGCGCGGCGTCGACCTCTGCGTGCTTGACGACGTTGAGCAGCGCCTCCTGGAAGAACCGGTAGACCGTGATCGCGCTGACCAGCGGCAACGGATGCGGCTCCTCCGGCCAGCTCAGCGACACCTCGAGGCCGTAGCGGTTGCGCATGTCGTCGCGCAGCGCTGTCACTGCGCGGGCCAGGTCTCCGTCGCGCAGCGCCGGCGGCCGGGTGCGTGCCATCACGGCCCGCACCTGCTCCTCGGCTTCGGCGACCATGTCGACCGCCCGGCCGATGCTGCCCGGGTTGCGGCGGTCGTCGAGCAACACCCGCGCCATCGTCAGCGACTGGGCGACGGTGTCGTGGAGGTCGGCCGCCAGCTGCCCGCGTGCCGCCTCCTCTGCCCCCACCAGGCCCGACAGCAGCTCGTACATCCCGGCGCTGGCGGTCTCGGCGGCGCGGCGGTGCCGCTCGGCGATCTCGTCGGCCATCCGCACCCGGCGGTGCATGGCGTCGACCGCGCTGGCACGCGCCTGCATCCGGCGTACCGCGCGCGAGACGTTGAACTCCGCGATCGCCGCGACGATCGCGATGACGACGGCGGCCGGGCAGCCGGCGAGCACGACCTCCCACAGCGGGCCGGACACGTGACCGGTGCCGCGCAGGATCTCCACCGACACGACGAGTACGCCGCCGGTGGCGCACAGGGTGAGCACGAAGACCAGCAGCGCCAACGGCATGCCGGTGCCCCGCATCCAACGCATCAGCATCGGGCGCTCACAGGCTCGGCTCGTTCAGCTGGGCCGCGACGACTCCGGTCGTCGTCCAGTCGTCGAAGCGACGCGAGCCGCTCATCTGGAGATCCGCGGAGGTGAGCGCGTTGCCGAGGTCGGGCTCGGCGGCCAGCGCGATCGCGCCGAGCAGCGAGGCGACGGCGCGCTCGACCGCGTACAGCTCGTCGACGATGTCACTCACGGCAGCGGACTCCCCCGATCCCGCGAGGCGGGACAGCCGGCTCGCCGAGTCGCGCAGGACCTGCAACGCCGGCGCGGTGTCGGCGCCGATGTCCCCGAGGGCGTGCGCCACGTCCTCGGCGGGCGCGGCTGCCGGGCGGTCGCCGACCGACAGCCAGGACTCCGCCTGTGCCGCCAGCACACCCGCGAGCAGGACCTCCCGTCGCCCGTACGGCGGCTTGCCGGCGAGGCGGCGCGCGCGAAGAACGGCGAGCGGGCTGTCCACTTCGCCGACCACGGTCACCAGCCACGGCGCGTTGTCGTCGAGCCCGGTCTTGGTGGCGCACTCGGCCAGCGCGTCGAGCACCCACGGCTCGTCGAGCGCGTCGGGATCGACGCGGCGGCGCTTCACTCCTTCCGTGTCACCGGAGTAGTGCACCGGTCCCTCATGAGCGAGCAGCACCATCTCGACCTCGGCCGCGTCGAGGGAGCGGTTCGCCGCGGTCAGCACCACCTGCGCCGAGCCGTCCACCGACCGGCTGCTCGCGAGCTCCTGTAGCTGGGCGAGCTGGACGAACAACGCGGTCTCCGCCGACCGGGTCGCCTGCTCGTCGTAGGAGATCCACAGCAGCACCAACGGCACCCCGAGCGCGAACAGGCCGAGCGGCGCGTTGGCGGCCAGCCACGCGCCGAGCAGGCCCAGGCCCGACGAGCCGACCGAGTGCAACGCCGAGAACGGCACGTTGGTGCCGATGAGCGAGCCGAGCCGGCCGCCCGTGGTGGTGGCGAGCGCCATGACCAGCAACGCCATGTTCGCCAGCCAGAACACCGCCATCCCGCCGATCGCGCCCCACAGCCCGCCGCCGATGGCGTGGGCGAACTCCGCTCCGAGCGCGGTCGCGGCCGCGAAGCGCGACACGACGACGGCCAGGCTGATCGGGTCCTGGCGGCGCAGGACCTGGGACAGGAACACCCCGGCGGAGACGGCGACGACCGTCCAGGACCGCGGCGACTGGACGAACGCCGCCGCGATGGCGGACTCGGTGATGGCGAAGGTCCACCGCTGCCGACCGAATGTGAGGCGCACCGCGGCGAGCTCGGCCGCAAGGACCGAGACGGTCAACACGGGCAGCGCGTAGCTGACCGGGCTGCCCCAACCGGTCAACACGCCGGCGGCGGTCGCCACGCCGGCCGCGAAGACGGTGACCAGCCGCAGCCGGGCCGCCGGGGGGATCAGGCTCATGACGTCACCGCGACGAACATCGGCGACCTCCCCCTACACACGGCGCTACGCCATCCTCGCCGGTGATTCTCGGCCGTTCGGCCCAAGAACTTCGGTATTCATCGCCGCAATCCCCCATTCGGCGCAATCAGCCGTATGGAGCAACCGTTACCCCTGTTGGGCTACAGGAGGCGCTGTCGCGCGCCGACAAACCTCTCGTCAGCACGAGGCGGCCCAGCCGTGCCCACGCCGGTATTCGAGCAGGAGGAGGGACAGGTGTCCGCGATCGTCGAGCGCACACCGGCGCCTTCGCCGGACCCCGTCGCGGGTTTCACCGCGATGGTGGTCGACGACCACCCGCTGGTCCGCGAGTCGATGGCTGCCCGGCTCACCGCGATGGGCGCCCGCGAGGTCGTCGAAGCCGCGAGCGTTGCCGAGGCCCGCGCACGGGCCCACGCCGGCGGCGCCCGTGACCTCTGCGTGCTCGACGTCGGCCTGCCCGACGGTTCGGGCCTGGACCTGCTCGCGGATCTGCGCGCCGCAGGCTGGCCGCGACTCGTCGTGCTCTCCGCCGCCGACGACCCCTACTCCGTGCGCGCGGCGTTCGTCGCCGGCGCGCAGGGCTACCTGCTCAAGTCCGCCTCCCCCCTCGTCGTCGCCGACGGGGTGCGTCGGGTCCTCGACGGTGGCGTGTACGCCGACCCGTCGGTCGCGTCACTGCTCGCCGCCGGGTTGCGCGGCGGTCCGCAGCACGACGGCGTCTCGGAGCTGTCCGGCCGGGAGGTCGAGGTCCTCCAGCTCGTCGCCGACGGCCGCTCGAACAAGGAGATCGGCGAGTCGCTCGGCCTGTCCGCGCTGACCGTGAAGAGCCATCTCGCCCGCATCGCCCGCAAGCTGGGTACCGGCGACCGTGCGGAGATGGTCGCGATGGCGATGCGCGCCGGGGTCGTCCGGTAGCTGCGGTCCCGGACCGTCGCCCGGCCGCGCCGATGCGTACTCGCGGTCTCATCCCCTAACGTCGAACGCGTGAGCGAAACCGTCGAGGAGACCGCGCCGCCGGTCATCGAGGCTGACGCGCCCGAGGTTCCGCTGCTCAGCGAACCCAGCGGCGGCGTACCGCCGATCATCGACACCCTTGCCGCGCTCGAAGCCGCGACCGAGGCGCTGCGCGACGGGAGCGGCCCCGTGGCCGTCGACGCCGAACGCGCATCGGGCTACCGCTACGGCCAACGTGCCTATCTGATCCAGATCCGCCGCGAGGGCCCCGGCACGCTGCTGATCGACCCGGTCCCGTTCGGCGACCTGCGGCGCATCACCGAGGCGGTCGGCGACGCCGAGTGGGTGGTGCACGCCGCGTCGCAGGACCTGCCGTCGATGCGCGAGCTCGGCCTGGTGCCCAAGCGGATGTTCGACACCGAGCTCGCCGCGCGGCTCGCCGGGTTCGAGCGGGTCGGCCTCGCGACGATGGTCGAGCTTCTCCTCGGCGTCCGGCTGGCCAAGGAGCACTCCGCCGTCGACTGGTCCAAGCGGCCGTTGCCGGAGCCCTGGCTGCGCTACGCGGCGCTCGACGTCGAGGTGCTGCTCGACCTGCGCGACGAGCTCGAGGCGGTGCTTCGTCGGCAAGGCAAGCTGGACTGGGCCCACGAGGAGTTCGCGGCGGTGCTCAGCGCCGAGCCGACGGCGCCGCGGGCCGACCCGTGGCGGCGTACCAGCGGGATCCACCGCATCCGCAACCGTCGCCAGCTCGCCGTCGTACGAGCGGTCTGGTACGAACGCGACCGCATCGCTCGCGCCCGCGACACCGCGCCCGGCCGGGTGCTGACCGACGCCGCGATCGTCGCGGCCGCCCTGAGCGCTCCCGCCACCGAAGCCGATCTCGTGAAGGTCGCCGGTTGGGGCGGTCGCGCGACGCGGCGGCTCGCCACCGAGCTGTGGCCGGTGATCGAGGCGGCCCGGGCGCTGCCCGAGACGGACCTGCCCCGCCCCGCGGTCGCCGGCGACGGCCCGCCACCCGCGAGCCGCTGGCCGGACCGCGACCCGGTCGCCGCCGCCCGGCTCGCCCGGGCGCGCGCGGTGATGGCGGAGGCCTCGCAGCGCCACAACATCCCGACCGAGAACCTGCTCACCCCCGAGCTGCTGCGCCGCTTGGCGTGGTCGCCGCCGTCGTCGGACGTGGCGGCGGTCACCGACTTCCTGCTCGCCGGCGGCGCCCGGCAGTGGCAGGTCTCCGTCGTCGGGCCGGCACTCGCCGCCGCGATGGCCGATCCGGATTGAGGCTGCTTCGCGTCGACGCGGCACAAGCTGACGCGTTCGCTCGCGGCGAGACCGGCCCATGGCCACTCGCGCCGGGCTGGCCGCACGCCGCCACCGTCGCCGGCCTGGGCTTCGCGCGCAGCGGCGGGCTGCAGTGCCTCGTCATCGACGACGACGGTCGGATCGCCGGCGAGTGCGGCACGAAGCTCCCGCCGCGCGACGGGGTCGTCGAGATCGGGTATGGACTCGCTGCACCCAGCCGCGGCCAGGGCCTGGGCGGCCGCGCCGTCGGCGAGCTGGTCGCGATGCTGCGCTCGATGCCCGAGGTGACGACGATCGAGGCCGAGGTCCACGTGTCCAACGTGGCCTCCCGCCGGCTGGTCGAACGACTCGGGTTCGTCACCGAGGGCGAGCCGGCGGGCGGCTACCTCCGCTACCGCCTCCGCGCCCGCTGAGGCGCGGCCGGTTACTGCCCGGTCGTGCAGCCGTCGCTCGGCGGGGCCGGGAAGTGGTCGGGAGCGCCGTGCCGACCCGCTCGGGCGAGTGCCCGATGCGCCGCCTCCCCCAACGGCGCCGAGTACAGCTGTTGTTTCGTGCAGCCGCCTTGGTGCAGCCCGCCGACCAGACCGACGACGCTGCGCTCCTTCCCCGAGCCGGCCAGCCAGGGACCGCCGCTGGTGCCGTCCGCGAAGCCGTTGCAGCGAATCGCGTCGTAGGCGCCCTTGCGGTAGGTGCTCGCCCGGCACCGCAACCCGGAGCCACCGACGCCGAGCGGGTAGCCGTAGGCGGTGGCGACACTGCCCGGCTCGGGGATGCGGCCCAGCCGATTCGCGCCGGTCACGCTCTGCAACGTGCGTTGCCGGCCGTCGATCCGCTTGGGCGCGACGAGCAGGAACGCGAAGTCGTCGTGCGGGTCGGTGTGCTGGATCCAAGCCGGCGCGGCGTAGGCGGCGGTGACCCGCCACATGCCGTACGGCGCCTGGCCGTCGTGGAACCCCGGCGCGAACTCATATCCCGCCGCGGTGCCGCTCCGCACGCAGTGCGCGGCCGTGACGATGACGCTGCGGTCCGCGCTGGCCACGACGCTGGCGGTGCAGATGTGGAGCGGGAACAACCCGGTGATGAACAGCGCGCCCACCGTCGGGGTGCCGTCGAACGTTGTCGCCGTGACGCGGGGCGGCGCCGAGGCGTGGGCCGGCGATGCCAGCACGCTGCCCGCTGCCGCAACCGTTGCGGCGAGCAGCCGAGCCAGCCTCACCCGGAGGTGACGGAGCTCGCGCCGGCGGCGGCTTCGATGACGGCGCGGGCGATCTCCTGCGCCGACAGGCCGCATTCGGCGAGCAGGGTCGGTCGTTCGCCGTGGGGCAGGAACTGCTGCGGCAGCGCGACCTGCCGTAGCGGCACCCGGATGTTGCGGGCGAGCAGCTCGCGAGCGATGGCGGTGCCGACGCCGCCTGCGCCGACACCGTCCTCGATCACGACGACCTGCTCGTGTGCGGCGGCGAGCGCCGGCAGCGCGGCGTCGACGGGGAGCACCCACCGCGGGTCGACCACGGTGACGCCGACCCCCTGAGCCGCCAGCCGGTCCGCGACGTCGAGCGCGATCGCGGCCTGGGGTCCCACCGCCACGATCAGGACGTCACTGGAGTCGTCGCGGCGCAGCACGTCCATCTCCCCGATCCGGTCGACTGCGGCGATGTCGTCGTCGACCGACGCCTTCGGGAAGCGCACCGCGGTCGGCCCGCTGTCGTGGTCGACCGCCTCGTGGAGCAGCTGGCGCAGCCGCGTCGCGTCGCGCGGAGCGGCGACCCGCATCCCGGGCACGATCCCGAGCACCGCGAGATCCCACATGCCGTGGTGCGAGGAGCCGTCAGGCCCGGTGATGCCGGAGCGGTCGAGTACGAACGTCACGGGGAGGTGGTGCATCGCAACGTCCATCAGCACCTGATCGAACGCCCGGTTGAGGAACGTCGAGTAGATGCACACCACCGGATGCAGGCCACCCATCGCCATGCCGGCGGCCGAGGTCACCGCGTGCTGCTCGGCGATCCCGACGTCGAAGGCGCGCTCCGGGAAGCGCTCGGCAAACGGGTGCAGCCCCACGGGCCGCAGCATGGCGGCGGTGATCGCGACGACATCGGGGCGCTGGTCGCCGATCACCACCATCTCCTCCGCGAACACGTTGGTCCACGTCGGCGGTCCGACCGACACCGGGCGGCCGGTGAGCGGGTCGATCACGTTGACGGAGTGGAACTGGTCGGCCTCGTCGTCGACGGCCGGGCCGTAGCCGCGGCCCTTCTCGGTGAGGCAGTGCACGATCACCGGACCGCCGAACCGGCGCGCGTGACGCAGCGCCTGCTCCACCGCGGCCACGTCATGGCCGTCGATCGGTCCGACGTACTTCAGGCCCAGGTCCTCGAACATCGCCTGGGGCTGGATGAGGTCTTTCACGCCCTTCTTCATGCCGTGCAGCGCCTCGTAGATGGGCCCGCCGAGCACCGGGGTGCGCGCCAGCGACGTCTTGACCAGGCCGAGGGTGCGCTCGTACGACGGCGACAGCCGCAGTCCGGCGAGATGCGCGGCGAGGCCACCGACGGTCGGGGCGTAGGAGCGGCCGTTGTCGTTGACGACGATGACCACCGGCCGGTCCGGCGCTCCGGCGATGTTGTTGAGCGCCTCCCAGCACATGCCGCCGGTGAGCGAGCCGTCGCCGACAACGGCGACGACCGCCCGGTCGGACTGCCCGGCCAACCCGAAGGCCTTCGCCAGGCCGTCGGCGTAGGACAGCGCAGTGGAGGCGTGGGAGTTCTCGACCCAGTCGTGCCGGCTCTCCGCGCGTGACGGATAGCCGGACAGGCCACCCGCCTGCCGAAGTACGCCGAACTGGTCGCGCCGGCCCGTCAGCAGCTTGTGCACGTAGGACTGATGGCCGGTGTCCCAGACGATCGCGTCGTGCGGTGAGTCGAACACGCGATGCAGCGCGATCGTCAGCTCGACGACCCCGAGATTCGGGCCCAGATGCCCGCCGGTGCGGGCGACCGCCGAAATCAGGAACTCTCTGATCTCCTGCGCGAGCGCGGGCAGGTGGGAAGCGTCGAGCTGCTTCAGATCGGCCGGCTCGTGGATGGTCTCCAGCAGCCCGCTCATGAGTTCGATCCTAGGTCGTGGGCTCCAGCAGCGCGACGCACTCGACGTGCGCGGTCATCGGGAACAGGTCGAAGGCCCGCAAGCCGGTCAGCGACCAGCCCGCGCCGACGAAGGTCGCGATGTCGCGGGCCATCGAGGCGGGCTCGCACGCCACATAGCAGACCTGCCGTGGACCGAGCGCCACGATGCCGTCGACGACAGCGGCGCCGGCACCCTTGCGCGGCGGGTCGAGCACGACCACGTCGGCTCCTTCGCCGAAGCGGGCCAGCCATCGCGCCACCTGCTCGGCCACGACCGTCACGTTCGCCAGATCGGCAAGGTTCGCCGTCGCGGCCCGGGCGGCCTCGCGATGGCTCTCGACGAGCACCACGTCTCCGCGCGGCACCAGCGGCGCGAGCGCGCCGGCGAACAGGCCGACCCCGCCGTACAGGTCCAGGCAACGGTCGGACGGGTGGACGTCCAGAAATCCGAGGACCGCGCCGGTCAGCGCGCCCGGGGCGCCGGGGTGGACCTGCCAGAAGCCGCCTTCGGGGATCCGGTAGCGGCGCCCGCCAACCGTGACCTCGTCGGAGGACTGCAGGTCGACCGCGTCGACGTCCGGCCAGTGCTCCGCGACGACCGAGGCGACCGGGAGCGAGTCGTGCGCGATCAGGCAGTCGGTGACGTGCTCGATCGTGCTGGACCGGTGTCGATGCAGGCCGGCCACCCCGTCAGGCCCGACCGCGAGCCGCATCCGGGTGCGCCAGCCGAGCCCTTCGTGGTCACCCGGCACCGCCTCCACCACGACGTCGCGCTCCAGCTTCGCGATGCGGCGCAGCGCCGCATCGACGACCTCCGCCTTCAGCGCCCGCTGCTCGGCCAGCCGCACGTGCTGCCAGTCGCAGCCGCCGCAGCGCCCCGGGCCGGCGAACCGGCACGGCGGGTCGACCCGGTGGGGCGAGGCCGCGAGGATCTCGACGGCATCCGCGCGCAGGAACGACGGCTTCTCCTCCGTGACGAGGACACGCACCCGCTCGCCGGGCAACGCGTGCCGGACCAGGACCGCCCGGCCGTCCGGAGCGTGCGCGACGCAGATCCCGCCGTGCCCGACCGGTCCGACCTCGACGATCACGGCGTCGGCGAGGTGGGTTTCGCCTCCACCGGCCGGCGAACGTCGCCGGCCGCCGGCCGGTTGTGCTGTACGACGCGCCCAGACGACGCCAGCTGGTACGGGACGCTGGTCACCATCACACCCCGCATGAACAGCAGCCGGCCCTTGAGCCGCAGCGCGTTCTGGTTGTGCAGGATCTGCTCCCACCACCGGCCGACGACGTACTCCGGGATGAACACGGACACGACGTCGCGCGGGCTGGACCGGTTGATCTCCTTGATGTACTTGATGATCGGCCGGGTCACCTCCCGGTACGGCGACTCCAGGATCTGCAACGGCACGGGCACGTTGCGCCGGTCCCACTCGTCGCGCAGCTTGCTGGTCGCGTCGTGGTCGATGTCGACGGTCAGCGCGATCAACGACGACGGGCGGGTGGCGCGCGCGTAGTTCACCGCGCGCAGCGTCGCCTTGTGGACCTTCGACACGAGCACGACGGCATGCACGCGCGACGGCAGGATGTCGTCGGCGTCCTCCGGTACGAGCTCTTCGTTGACCAGGTCGTAGTGCTTGCGGATGCCGCGCATCAACGTGAACAGGACACCCATTGCGACGATCGCGATCCACGCCCCCTCGGTGAACTTCGAGATCACGATGATGGTCAGCACCAGTGCGGTGACCACGGCGCCGACCGAGTTGATCACCCGGGAGCGCTTCATCTGCCGGCGTCGAGCCGGCTCCTCGGTGAGCGGCAGGTTGCGGTTCCAGTGCCGGATCATGCCGACCTGGCTGTTCACGAACGACACGAACACGCCGACGATGTAGAGTTGGATCAGCCGGGTCGGCGACGCCGAGAACGCGACAATCAGCACCATCGCGAACCCGGCGAGCAGCAGGATGCCGTTGCTGAACGCGAGCCGGTCACCGCGAGTGTTGAGCTGACGCGGCAGGTAGCCGTCGTGGGCGAGGATCGATGCCAGCACCGGGAAGCCGTTGAAAGCGGTGTTCGCGGCGAGCACCAGGATCAGGGCGGTGACCGCCTGCAGGAAGTAGAAGCCGAAGTTCTTGCCGAACACCGCGAGGCCGACCTGGGCAATGACCGTCTTCTGCACGTAGCTGTGTGGCGCGCCGATCAGGTTGTGCGTCGCCGGGTGCCCCGCGGCGTTGGTCTCGACGACGTGCACGTGGCTGACGATCGCGAGCACGGTGATCGCCATGAACATGCTGACCGCGATGCCACCGAGGAGGGCGAGCGTCGTGGCGGCGTTCTTGCTCTTCGGCTTCTGGAACGCGGGTACGCCGTTGCTGATCGCCTCCACGCCCGTCAGCGCCGTACATCCCGACGCGAAGGAGCGCAGCAGCAGGAACACGAGCGCGAGGCCGGCATAGTTGTGGGCGGCGGACACCCGGTAGTGGGCGCTCTCCGAGCTCAGGTGATGCCCCGTCGCGAGCTTCGCCAGGCCGACGGTGATCAGCACCGCCACCGCGGCGACGAAGGCGTACGTCGGCACCGCGAACGCCTTGCCCGACTCGCGCACGCCCCGCAGGTTCAGCAGCATGATGATCGCGACGATCACGACCGACACGAGCACGGCGTGGCCTTGCAGCGACGACACCGCCGAGGTGATGTTGGCGACCCCAGAGCTGACCGACACGGCGACGGTCAGCACGTAATCGACCATCAGGGCGCTGGCAACGGTCAGCCCGGCGCGCGGTCCCAGGTTGGTCGTGGCGACCTCGTAGTCGCCACCTCCGCTGGGGTAGGCGTGGACGTTCTGCCGGTAGGACGCAACGACGACCAGCATGAGAAAGGCGACGCCAGCCGCGGCGTACCACGTGTAGTGGATGAACGACAGCCCGCCGAGGGACAGGACGAGCAGGATCTCCTCCGTCGCATAGGCGACGGAGGACAGCGCGTCACTGGCAAAGACCGGAAGGGCGATCCGCTTCGGCAGCAGGGTCTCGCCGAGCTGGGTGCTGCGAAGCGGCCGGCCGACGAACAGCCGTTTCGAGATGTCGCCCAGCGATGGCACCCCGCAAGCGTAGAGGTGCGACGTGTAGCGTTCCGTCAGTGCATGTCGTGATCATGGGGTGCGGCCGCGTCGGCGCGACGATCGCTACGGGACTCGAGGCCCGCGGCCACTCGGTCGCGGTCGTCGACCAGGACGCCACCGCCTTCCGCCGGCTCCCCCGCGACTTCGGCGGCCGTCAGGTGGTCGGCGTCGGCTTCGACCGTGACACGCTCATCGAGGCCGGGATCGAGCAGGCCGAGGCGTTCGCCGCCGTCTCCAGCGGCGACAACTCCAACATCATCTCGGCGCGCGTCGCCCGGGAGACCTTCGGCATCGACAACGTCGTCGCGCGGATCTACGACCCGCGCCGCGCCGAGGTCTACACCCGCCTCGGCATCCCCACGGTGGCGACCGTGCGGTGGACCGCCGACGAGATGATGCGCCGCCTGCTGCCGGACGGCGCGCACAGTCTGTGGAGCGACCCGACCGGGCACCTCCTCCTCGTCGAGGTCGACTACGACATCGGCTGGGTCGGGCGATCGGTGCGTGACATCGGGCTCGCGACCGAAAGCGCCCGGGTCGCGTTCCTGACCCGCTACGGCGAGGCCTTCGTCCCCCGCGGCGAGACGGCGTTGCAGGACGGTGACCAGTTGCACATGTTCGTCACCCGCGGCGACATCCAACGGGTCGAGCAGTTCCTCGCGGCCCCACCGGCGGAGCAGTCATGAAAGTGTGTGTCGCCGGTGCCGGCAACGTCGGCCGGTCGATCGCCCGGGAGCTGATCGGCAACGGCCACGACGTGACGTTGATCGAGCGGGAGCCGAAGGCGTTCAAGACCGACTCCGTGCCGGGCGCCGCGTGGCTGCTCGCCGACGCCTGCGAGCTGAGCTCGCTGGAACAGGCCGAGCTGCAGGACTGCAACGTCGTCATCGCCGCGACCGGGGACGACAAGGTGAATCTCGTGCTCTCGCTGCTCGCCAAGACCGAGTACGGCGTGCCGCGGGTCGTGGCCCGCGTCAACCACCCGAAGAACGAGTGGTTGTTCAACGAGGCGTGGGGTGTCGACGTGGCGGTCTCGACGCCCCGGCTGCTGTCGGCGCTGGTCGAGGAGGCCGTGACCGTCGGGGACCTGGTGCGGCTGCTCTCCTTCCGCGAGGGCGAGGCCAACCTGGTCGAGGTGACGTTGCCTGCGGACACCCCGCACGCCGGTACCCGGGTCGGTTCGGTCGCCTGGCCGCCGGACGTCACCCTCGTCGCGATCCTGCGCGACACCCACGTACTCACGCCGACCGCCGACGACCCGATGGAGGCCGGAGACGAGCTGCTGTTCGTGAGCGCCCCGGATCAGGAAGAGGCGCTGCATGCGCTGCTAGCCGGCGGCAGCAACCAGTTCGTACCGCGGGTTGAAGATGACCCGGCGTCCGCCGGTGGTGGTGATCCGGCCGCTGGCGGCTAGCCGACGTCCGGGCGTGATCCCCGCGATCTCGCGCCGGCCCAGCCAGGTCAGCGTCACGGTGCCGCTGCCGTCGTAGAGCTCGACCTCGAGTGTCGGCGTACCGGCCCGCGGCCGCAGCGTCAGCGACCGAACTGTGCCCATCACCGTGACCTGGTTGCGGTTCTGGCACTGCTTGAGCGCGGTGGCGCCGCGGGAGGCGCATTCCCGCTGCAGGTCGTGCGCTTCGAGTACGTCGTCCTCGCTCGCCAGGCGGCTGACCGCCTTGCGGAGCCGACCCGGCTCGCTCATTGCGTCTCCGTGATCTCGGGGCCGCGTTCGGTCAGTTCCAGCACGCGGTCCTCCGGGTTGGATTCAGCCATCTGTTCGAGGGCTTCTCTCGGCAGGTGCAGCGCGAGCGGGTCGCGCGGCGCCATGGCATCGCTGCCACGGACGACAACGATGCCACGGAACGCCTCCTCGAGCCGGCGCGCCTGCAGCGTGTCGGTGGCCGCCGGGCCGGTCATCAGCCCTCTGAGGAACCAGCGTGGTCCGTCCACACCTATGAAACGCGCGGCCGGCATCCCGCCATTTCCGTCCGGGATGCGCGCTCGCAGCTCCGGACCGAAGGGGCCGGTCTGCTCCTCGGCGGCGCCGCCCGAGGTGCGCAGCGACTCCGCGATCTCCTGGCGTACGTCCGCCCACAGGCCGCTGCTCTTGGGAGCCGCGAAGGCGTTGACGACGAGCTGGCTCGCGCCGTCGGCGAGCGCCGCGGCAACCACCACGTTGTCCATGACCTCGACCCGCACGTCGACTCCGGACACGAACGGGACCGTCAGCCCGCCCAGGTCGATGCGCGCAGTCGTGTCCTCACGCGGCACGTCCTTCTCGTCCCACGGGCCGGTCGTCGGTCCCGGGACGACGGTCGCCGAGCGAACCGCCGTCTCGGGGTCCGGCTCGGCCACGTCGTCGTCGTACCCGGCCGAGTCGTCCTCGTCATCGAGTCCGTCGAGCTCGTCGTCGTCGAACTCGTCGGTCTCATCCGCGCGTCGTCGGCGGAACATCCCTAGCTCACCTCCGGCATAGCGCGTCCATGGTCAGCCCACCCGCCGGTCGATCCAAAACCGCCGGCGGACCGGACCGACTCCGGCAGCTCGTCGACCTCGACGAACCGGGCGCGTTCGACCCGCTGGATCACCAGCTGCGCGATCCGGTCGCCCCGGCTCAGCCGTATCGGCTCCCGCGGGTCGAGGTTGACGACGATGACCTGGATCTCGCCGCGGTAGCCCGCGTCGATCGTGCCGGGCGAGTTGACCAGTGCGACGCCGCATCGCGCGGCGAGACCCGAACGTGGATGCACAAATGCGGCATACCCCTCCGGGATGGCAATCGCGGTGCCCGTCGGCACCACCGCCCGCTCCCCTGGGGCGAGGTCGACGTCGACCGCGGTGACGAGGTCGGCGCCCGCATCGCCGTCGTGGGCGTACGACGGGGCCGGGAGCTCCGGGTCGAGCCGGCGGAGCAGCACCTCGACGGAGACATCAGCCATGGCCACGGCACCCTATCCGGCCCGCTCTAACCTGGATCCGTGGCCGACGCCTCACACGACGAGCGACTCACGATCCCGACGAGCTGGTGGCCGGCCATCGCGGTGATCGTGGCCTTCGCGATCTTCGAGATCGCCTCCGGCTTCACGCTCGTGGTCTACGTCCCGGTGATCGTGTTCGTCATCGGGTTCTTCGTCGTACCTCCGTTCATGTCGGGACGGTTGCGGGTGCGTGTCCATGACGGGGTGCTGTCCGCGGGCGACGACGACCTTCCAGTCACCGCGATCACCGCGATCACTCCGCTCGACCGCGAGGCGACCCGCCTTCGGCTCGGACCGCAGGCGGACCCGGCCGCGAAGCTGGTGGTACGCGGGTGGATCGGGTCGTCGGTGATGGTCCGGCTCAACAATCCCGACCCGGTCCCGTACTGGATCGTCTCGACCAGGCATCCGGAGGAGCTCGCCGCCGCGATCAAGAGCGAGCGAGCGGCAGTGCGTGCGGCAAAGTCCTGACGAACGCCGCTGGACGGACCCCGCCCCCACCGTCGAGCAGGAACTGCCGAGGGGCGACGTCACCGAAGGCGTCGTGCGCGTCGGCGACACGGTACGGCGGCCTCACCACGAACGCAGCGTTTCCATCGCGCGCTATCTCGACCACCTCGAGGACGCGGGCTTTCCGGGAAGCCCCCGCTATCTGGGCCGAGACGCCGCAGCACGCGACGTGCTCTCCTACCTGCCCGGTCAGGTCGCTTCCGCGAGCCCCGAGCGATGGGCCGCCGACGAGGATCTGCTGACCTCCGTCGCCGACCTCGTCCTGGAGCTGCAGCGGGCGGCAGCCGGATTCGACGACGACGAGACGCTCTTCCCCCGCACGCCCGACGACGTCGGGCCGACGGTGGTCTCTCATCTCGACGTCACGCCGCAGAACGTGGTCGTCCGGGGCGGGCGAGCGGTCGGGCTGATCGACTTCGATCTTGCGCGGCGGGCGTCGGCCTACCTCGAGTGCCGCAACACGGCGGTGCACTGGGTGCCGCTGGTCGACCCGGTCGACGTCTATCCGGAATGGCACGGCATCGACCAGCTCCGGCGGCTGCGGCGGTTCGTCGACCGCTTCGGGCTGAGCCGGGAGCTGCGCGAGCGCTACGTCGCGGACGAGATCGCCCGGGCGGATGGCACATGGCTACGGATGAAGGACCGCGCCGAGACCCTGGGCGGCGGCTGGCGGCGAATGTGGGACGAGGGCGTCGGCGACAAGATCCGCCGTCGGCAGGCCTGGCTT
>DASZRO010000015.1 GCA_035550055.1 Mycobacteriales bacterium
GTCGCGAGCGGCGATCCGGGCGGCGGCTGGCAAGGCGGAGGAGGAGCGCGGTAGCAGCGCTACCGCCGACGACGACAACGCGGTCCAGCCGTCGATCCGGGCGACGCGCAGCAGGACATGCATTGATCAGTGATTCCCTAGATGCCGCCGCCGCCGAAGCTGCCGAGCAGGCTGGTGAGGGTCGACAGGTCGACAGCGGTCGCACCCGACGGGGCGGTGATCGCGGCGCCGCTCTGGGCGAACGCGAGGTCCAGCGGAAGGGTGCCGTTGCCGCTCTTGGCGATCTGCCCGAGGTCGAACGACAGCGAGCTCAGCGCGCCGTTGGTGACCATCGCGTCGAGGGTGACGTTCTTGTTCGGTGCGCTCGACACGTCGGCGCTGCCGAGCGCCGCGCCGGCACCCGGGACGAGTGTCGCGAAGGTAGAGGTCACGTCACCGGCGAGGGTCCGCAGGTTGGCGGTCAGCGTCAGGTTGTCGGTGCTGCCCGAGCTGGTCCGGGTCACTGTGACGTCTTTGGTCAGCAGTCCCTCGATCGCGGACAGGAACTGATGCGACTTCGCCGCGTCGGGGGTCGCCGACGTGACCGCACCGAGCGAGCCACTCAGACTCTTGAGCGTGGACAGCGGCAGCGAGACCCACTTGCCCTGCACGAGCGCGCCGAGGAAGCCGGGCAGCTGACCGGCGGCGGCGGTCATCTGGCGGTAGGTCGCGGCCTGTCCGAGGTCGTTGAGGACGTCCTTGAGGTCGGCCTGCAGGTAGAGCGTCTTGTTGACGGACCGGATCGTGACCAGGCTCTTCGAACCCTCGCTGACCGAGATGTTCGCCGCTCCTTCGTCGGTCAGTCCGGTGAGCTGCGAGAGCTTCTCCCCGCTGGGCGCGGCGACTTCGAAGCTGAGCGAGATCCCGGCGATCTCCGACGCCTGAGCAGAGGTCAGCTTGGCCGACTTGTCCTGCGCCTTCACGAAGGACAGCAACTGAGAGCCGTCGGCCCCGAGCTTCACCGTGGCGGTGAGCGTGGAGGCGTTGCCGAGCGCCTGGACGGCGCTGGTCAGCTCGGCTTGCGGGCTCAGTGAGGAGTCGTTGCTGGTGTTGGCCGAGCCCCCACCAGAGCTCCCGCCGCCACAGCCCGCGAGCAGGCTCGCGGTGGCAGTCAGGACGGTGGCGGCAAGCGCGGTACGGCGCAACATCAGTTTCCCCCTGGCGAGTCGGTGTGGGCGACGCCTGAACGTTACTCCGCAGCGGGCTTCAGCCGGGCCGGGAATCCGCCGAATCGACAACGTGGGGGTTCTCACGAGGCTACGTCCCGCCCGCACGGGCTTTCCCGTGCTCGGGGCGGTGGCGCTCGCCCTCATGGCGACCCTGTTCCCGCTCGCGACAGGATCGGCGCACGCCGCGACCGGAGGAGACCCGAGCGCGACAGCCGCTCAGCTGCTGGCGAAGGTCCAGCGCCTGCAGGCCAAGGTCAATGTGGCCGAGCGCAAGTACGCCCGGTCGTTCACCACCGTGACGCAGAGCGTCAGCCGCGCGATCAGCGCTGACCAGGTCAGCAGCGCCGTACAGGTGCAGGCCGCGAGCGCGCAGACCGAGCTGCTCGACCGGGTCCGGGGGCTGTACGAGTCCGGCGGCCCGCTCGCGGCGTACGCCCAGTTCCTCGGCACCGGCGACATCACGAGCTCGCTCGACCGCACGATGCTCGCCAGCCGGGTGGTCTCGGCGCAGGTCGCCGACGTCCGCGACGTGCAGCGTGAGGCGCTCGCGGCGCAGCACGCGGCCAGCCGCGCCGAGCACAACGAGCACGTCCACATCGCGACGGTCGCGGTGATCAACCGAGCTGCGAGCCGGGTCGGCGCGCTGCTCGCCCAGCAGAAGTCGCTGCTCGCCAGTGCCGACCAGGCCCTCGCCGCGGTGCAGCAGGCCGAGTCGACCCTCCACCAGCAGACCGCGCACTTCACCTCCATCGGCAACACCGCGGCGGCGACCACGTCCGGGCTGCGGATCCTGCCGCCGTCCGAGGAGTTCCTCTCGCTGTACCAGTCGGCCGCGTCGTACTGTCCCGGGCTGTCGTGGACGATCCTCGCCGCGATCGGCCAGGTCGAAAGCGGGCACGGCCGCAACGACGGGCCGTCGTACGCCGGCGCCATGGGACCGATGCAGTTCGAGCCCGCAACCTTCGAGGCCTATGGGATCGACGGCGACCGCGACGGCGTCAAGAACATCGACGACCCGGCGGACGCGATCTACTCCGCCGCGAACTATCTGTGCGCCAATGGCGCCGGTCACGGCGGGACCGCGTTGTACAACGCGATCTGGCACTACAACCACGCCGACTGGTACGTGAACATGGTCGAGACGCTGGCCGGTCTCTACGCCACGGCGTACGCCTGATCCGTGCTGCGGCCTCTTGTAGACTCGCCGGGCCGATTGCACCACCCACCTCCGCAGTCGGTCCACGTCGGAGTGGCGGAATGGCAGACGCGCTAGCTTGAGGTGCTAGTGCCCTTTAACGGGCGTGGGGGTTCAAGTCCCCCCTCCGACACCATCTGCAAGCCCCCGACCTGCGGTTTTACCCGCGATTCCGGCTCGCTCTGGCGCTCGGGGGGTTTGCGGGGGGTCTATCACTACTTGAGGGTTGCGGCGTGCGCATCCTCTTCATGATCGCTCGTGTCAGTCGACGTCAACGTCGGGCAGCGTGCGTGCCAGCTCATCGTCAACGTCCAGGCCATAACTTGCTGCGACGATCGCGACCTGCATGCCAACGCCCGCCCTTAATTCGCCGAGTGCTTCTCCGAACCAGTAATCGTGCATAGCCCACCGACCATCTCGGTAGAGGTGGCGAGCTCTCGCCTCATCGCTATGTCGGGGCTCGCTTGCGCCAACACGCTCAAGGAACTGAAGGCAGTACCGGCGACCAATTCGTAGAGCGCGTTCGAGTTCCTTCGCGATGCCGCCCTCGCCGAGCAACTCGGTGATGAAGTCTCGAATTTGTAGCACTGACGTGACGCATTGCTCTGGCACTTCGTCGGAGTAGGTCGAGAACAAAACTCTGCGAGCTTCGACGAAGGTGATGAACTTGCGAGCGACCGCGACGTCGACTGTCGGCGGCGTCCACGAAACCCCGAAGATGGGCGTGCTCAACCCGTTCACGCGCGCCGCGATCTCTGCGAACTTCATTGCAGTTCGCCACTACTGGCGGGCTGCCCGTGCTGGGTCTCGAGTCGTAGCAGCGAGAGAAACATTGGAAGGTCGTTCCACCCGTCGAGCCAGATGGTGTTGACGTCGAGCGAGCGCAGGTACCGGTCCTTCACCGGACTACGCCGGCCCTGCACTGTGTAGGAAGCCGGCATGTTTGGACCGTAGAGCTGTCGAACGTCGTCATGAATCAGGTTGAAGTTCGGGTCGCTCAGGCTGAAACCTACGAATAGGAAGGCCGCGTCGCTCATCTCACTCCGTAGTAGGGACAGCATCTCCTGGCGCTCGCGCCTTGCCCTTGCGTAGTCGGACCGTGTGAGAACGATGGTGTCGGGCTGATCGATTGACCCATGAAGTTTGACCAGGTGGGACATGGAGCGCTCGGCCCGATGGGCTCGGAATTCATCTTCTGTGATGCTGACGCGCAAGGGCTGCGCGGCGTCCCTGTACGCGGCCTCAATGAGCTCGTCGAAGTTGGTCGTGAAGATGAGTGGAAGCTTCAGGCGGACGAGCTCGACGTGGCTCGGTGTCGTCTGGATGAATGGTTGTCGCGTCGAATCAAACTGCATTGCAAGGAATTCGCGGTAGTTGGCTTCGCCCACTGTCTGTCGGAACAGCTGCGCGCAGTCCAGGGGGCCTTCTTCGATAAAGAAGGCTCGCAGTGAGTCCTGCTCAGCGTCAGGGGTCTGGATGGCGATCTCCCGGTACATGCGGTTCACGAGCCATGGCCAGGAGGGCAGCGGCAGACCGTCGTCCTCTGGCGTGATTCCGCGGTGCGGAAAGTCTTGGGGCCACCACCTGTCGTACCGGTCGTAGTCGAAACGGGCGCGACCTTGCTGCCTCGCTGCGCCGAACGATAAGCCGGCACCGAGGAAGATCAGGAGGCGACCGCCGTCGCTGAGCGCGCTGCGCAGGCGGTGTAGAAGACCTAGATTCGCGTCGTCCTCGTGCCAGACAGTCATGGGTCGAGTCTCCCAAGCCACGGCGATTCTTACGCTTCGTCTCACTCGACTGGCCGGTCGAGGCGCCGCCTCAGTCGCGGCCGTTGCCTTCGCGGCTGCCAACGACGAGTTCCGTCATCAAGGCGGCAGCGCGCGCGGACCGCTCCTTCAAAACGTGGGAGTAGACGGTCCTGGTGACCATGACGCTGTTGTGGCCCAGCAGTTGGGCGACGATCTGGTCGTCGACGCCGGCGAAGATCATCGCGGTCGCCGTGGTGTGTCGAGTGTCGTGAAGCCGCAGCATCGGCAGCGGCTCGTCGGGGTGCTTCTTGTTGTACTGGGTGATCATTCGCTTGAAGGTCCGCGACAGCCGATCAGGGTGCAGCGGCGTACCGACTCGCTTGTCGGGCTGGTTGCGGCCGTCGCTGACGAAGACGTAGTCGCTCTCGACCCACTGGCCGGCTTCGCGCCCGGCGGCTCGTTCGGCGTCCTGCTTCGCTTTGTGCTTCTTTATGACCTCGATGAGGACGGCGTCGAGCGGGACGAACCGGCCCTTGCCTTGGCCCTTGGTGGTGTCGCGTTCGATGACCTTGCCGGAGTAGGTGGTGGTCCGATTGCGGGTGAGCGCGAGGGTGCCGTGTTCAAGGTCGACGCCGTCCCAGCGCAGGCCGAGCAGCTCGCCGCGTCGGGCGCCGCGGGTGAAGTACAGCCAGAACAGCGCGACCAGGCGGTGGTCGGCGTAGTGGGTCAGGAACGCGAGGATCTGTTCGGGCTGCCATATGTCGTAGCTGCCTTGGTCGGACTTCGGCGGGGTGCGCGGGATGTCGTCCTTGCCGATCTGTGTGCACGGGTTGGTACGCCGCAGCGGCGGGTCGGCCGTGATCGCGTCACGGAAGCACGCCCGCAGGATGTTGTGCACGTAGGCAACGGTCCGCTGCGACAGCGGCCCGCGACCGCCGGGACTGCCGTGGAGCATGAGCCGGTCGTAGAGCTTGATCAGGTCGCGCGGCGCGACGTCTCGGACCGGCAGGTGGCCGAGGTCGGGCGCGATGTGCAGTCGGATGTACTTGCGGTAGGACTCGTAGGTGGTCTCGCTGAACCGGCCGAGCCGGACCCGGCGCGCGAGGATCGTGTCCCACTCCGTGAACCACTCGCCCATCGTGAGCGCGGTCGTCGCGAGCGCGACGCCGTCGTGCCTGCTGTCGCTGTCGGTCTGCCCACGGATCCACCGGGTGCCGGCGGCGCGGGACGGCAGACCTTTCTTGCGCAAACGTCGGCCTCGGACCGTGACCTCGGCGGTGAAGGTGCCGGTGGCAGGGTTGGGGTAGACGGTGCCCTCGCCCCTGCTGCGCCGTCCCGCCATCAGTGTTGTCTCCCTCTACTTACAGTCGCCCCGCGGTGCGGGCCATCCAGGCACGCAGGTCGCCGGCTTCGAACCGCAGCTCGCGGCCGAGCTTGAGGGCCTTGAGTTCGCGGCGGTGCCGGTAGACCCAGTCCTTGCTCATCCGCAGTACTGCGGCGACTTCATCGACTGTCAGCAACGGCTCGACCGCAAGGGGTCTAGTGGCGTCTGTGGACAACGTGGTCATGCTGATCACCTCCTCACCGTGAGCGGCCGAAGCCGCGGTCCTGGTCTCGCGAGTAGCGCTGCAGGGTGCGCCACGGGTCGTCGGATCGTTGCCTGCGGGCGAGTTCCTGGCGGCGGCTGTCGCGGAGGCGCTCGATCAGCTCGCTGGTCAGGGTGCGAGTTCTGCGGTCCGAGCTCGCGCGGGGCGGTCCGCAGTCGATCGGGCTGTCGAGGTCTTCGGCGAGGTAGAGGTGGTTCGCGACTCGGCCGCGGGACAGTGCGACGTACCCGTGTTCCTTGGTGATCGGTCCGAGGCCGTAGACCAGGGTCGTGTCGACCGTGAGGCCTTGCGCCTTGTGGACAGTGGCGGCGTACCCGTAGGTCAGTTCGCCGTTGGTCAGCATCGTCCGGTCGAGCCTGACGGTGGCTCCGCTGTCGAGAGCGAGTTCGAGTCGGCCTGACCGTGGATGGACGACGGCGACGGTGCCGCGGGCACCGTTGACCAGACCGGCCCGTCGGTCGTTGACGGTGACGAGGATCCGGTCGCCGGCCCGGAACGCCGTCATCCCGTCGGGACTGGCGACGACGAGCTCCCGGGCGCCGAGTCGGCCGGTCGTAACCAGCTCACTGCGGATTGCGGTGTT
>DASZRO010000016.1 GCA_035550055.1 Mycobacteriales bacterium
GAGCAGCATCAGCAACGCGACCATTCCGGTGTCGACGTGCCAGTACGGCACGGTCCATCGTGCTTCGTCGCGATCGGTCCACCCTTTGTCCTCGCGCGCGTACCGATCGAGATAGGCCCGTTTGCACGACAGGGTCACCGCGACCACGGGCGCTCGCCCGACGCCGGCCCGTGTGGTCGGTGACCAGCTGGCAGCGGTCTGGTCGATCGCGGTGGCATCCCAGAACATCTGCCGGTCTGCTTCCTCAGTGAGCATCAGCAACGCGTAGCCCTGCGCGAAGCCCGCCGAGGGTGCGCGCAGCCCGGCGGCAACGATCCGCTCGACCGCGGCGGGATCGATCGGCCGTCCGTCGAAGTGCCGCACCATCCGGCGGCGCCGCAACACCTCGCTGAGGTCCATCTCGCATTCCTACTCGAAGCGCGGGCGCCGCCCGTCAGGCGGTGGCGTGACGGCGCTCGTGCTCCAACAGCCAGCGCTTGCGGTCCAAGCCGTAGTAGTAGCCACCGAGGGCGCCCCCGGTTCGCAGGATGCGGTGGCACGGCACGATCGGCGCGATCAGGTTCCGCGCGCAAGCGCTTCCCGCGGCACGCACCGCGCGCGGCTGGCCGGCGCGCTCCGCGAGCTCGGAGTAGTTGATCGTCTCGCCGGCGGGCACTTCGCGCATCACCTTCCAGGCCAGCTGGAAGAACCCGCTGCCGGGCTGCTCGACCGCGAGGTCGTCCAGTGCCGTGACCTCGCCGGCGACGTAGCGCTTGACGGACTTCGACAGCTGGCCGAGGTCGCGCTTGGTCCTCACCGGCCGGTCACCGACGCGAAGTGCCATCGTCTCAACGCTCGCGAATCCGGCTGCGACCACGACACCGTCGCGCGCGATCAGGGTCAGGTCGCCGACCGGCGTCGCGATCGTGGTCGCATCGAGGTTCATCGGGTCTCCTCCGTGAGGTAGTCGGTCCAAAGGTGCATGGCGGCGTAGGCCCGCCAGGGTCGCCATCGGTCGGTGTGAGACGCGCTTACGCGTCGCTGAAGCACCAGATCGCTCGCCGGGTAGGCGTCCGGGTCGGCGAGTGCGCGCATCGCGACGTACTCCGCGGTCCACGGCCCGACGCCGGGCAGCGCGAGCAGCTGGTGACGGGTGGCGTCCCGGTCCGCGGTCGGGTCGAGGGTCAACGCGCCTGCGGCGTGCGCGGCGGCGGCGGCTCGGATGGTTCGCCGCCGTGCCGCGGTGAGCCCCACTCCCTCGAAGGACGCCTCGGCCAGGACCTCCGCGGTCGGAAACCGGTGCGTGAGGGTGCCGGTCGGCGAGTCGAGCGGCTTTCCGTAGGTCTGCACGAGCCGGCTTGCGAACGTGTGCGCGGCGCGCAGCGAGACCTGTTGTGCCAGCACTGTACGGATCAGAAGCTCGAAGCCGTCCGTGGCTCCGGGCACCCGCAATCCGGGTCGCGCTCGCACCATCGGGGCGAGCATCTTGTCGCGGCCGAGCAGCTCGTCGACCGCCAGCGGATCGGCGTCCGCATCGACCAGTCGGCGGCAGCGGGTGACGGCGTCGGGCAGGGCGCGTACGTCGTCGACCGCGGTGGTGAGCGTCACCCCGTCGGGCTCGATGCGCAGGGACGCGACCGCGCCGCCCGGCAAAATGCGCCGGTAGACGTTGCCGTCGAGGTCTTCCAGGCCAGCCACCAGATGCCGACCCAGCCATCCGACGAGCGCGGCTGCGGCGTACGGCTGACGGACCGCGAGGCGCAGCGTGAGCGCACCGTTGCCCGGGACGTCACGCACCGGGCGGCGCCGCAGCTCACGCGGCGGCACCCCGAAGTGCTCGCGCATCGTGTCGTTGAACTGACGCAGGCTGGCGAAGCCTGCCGCGAACGCGATCTCACCGACCGGGAGCTCGGTCGCATCGAGCAGCAGGCGGGCGGTCTGGGCGCGTCGCGTGCGAGCCAGCGCGAGCGGGCCGGC
>DASZRO010000017.1 GCA_035550055.1 Mycobacteriales bacterium
AGATGGCGTCGGCGTGGTGCGCGAGCTCGCCGCCTCGGCCGGCCAGCACCTCGGTCATCGCGAACCGGTTGATGCCTCCCGCGAACATCGCGAGCACGAGATCCGACGTCGGGTCGGTCCGACCTTCCTCGCGGCAGGCCAAGTCGTCGACCAGGCGAACCAGCGAGTGGAAGCGGTCGACGGTCGCAAGGTAACGGTCCCGCGCCGCCCGGCCCGCCGCGAGCACTTCGACGAGCGCGAACTGGCTGAACGCCGGCTCGGCCGCCAGCACCTCGAGATAGGTCCTGACCAGCGAGCGCAACGTCTCCCGCCAGCCGACATCGGAGGGCAGCTCCGCGAGGGCGGACGCGATGATCTCGCTGAGCGCCTCGACCCCTCGGTCGTAGGTCGCGAGGAAGCAGTCCTCGAGGTTGTCGAAGAACTCGTAGAACGTGCGCCGTGACACTCCGGCTCGGGAGATGACGTCGGCGACGCGCGTGTTCGCGTAGCCGGTGTCGACGCACGCATCTGCCATGGCGACCAGCAGCCGGTCGCGTTGCGAGGCGGCGGCCTGCGCCCGCCAGGTTGCGGTTTCGTGTCGCGGAAGCAGTGTCGGCGCCACGACCGAGACGCTATCGTACCGACGATAAACATCTATGTCTCTGAATGGCGCGCCCGACTCGTCGCCATGCCGGCCCTGCCGATGGTGCTTGCGCTGCTCACGGCCGCCTGGGTGGTCCCGGCCGCCGCAGCGCCGCCCCGCGCGCTCAGCGCATCCGGGCTGGCAAACTGCTTGCTGCCCGACGTCACCGCGTCCTCGACGTCGGTGGGGGAGCGTCGCCCGCTGACCTTCGGCGTCACCGACAACCACCCGACCGCCGCGACGCTGCCGTTGCTCGAGCGGCTGAAGGGGACGCTCGAGCACCTCGGGGTGCATGACTACACCGGACCCGGCCGCAGTGCGGCGTACTTGCGCCAGGTCTACCCGCAGCTTCACAGGCTGGCCCGACACGGGTACCCGGTGACCCTGGACATCGGGGTCGGCAG
This sequence comes from Mycobacteriales bacterium, assembly GCA_035550055.1. Lineage (NCBI taxonomy): Bacteria > Bacillati > Actinomycetota > Actinomycetes > Mycobacteriales > Mycobacteriales bacterium. The sequence goes on from DASZRO010000017.1 coordinate 1,027, forward strand.
CAGTCCGCACGAGTCACCACAGGCGTTCGTCGGATTCGTCCGGCGGGTGGTGCGGACCGACGGACCATGGCTGCACGCGGTGGAGATCACCAACGAGCCGGATGTCCCGAGCCCGACGACCAGCGACGGCGCCGACCCGCAGATCGTGGCCTCACTGGTCGAAGGAGTGGTCGCCGCGAAGTCCCTGGCGAGGGCCCTTGGCCTTCGGTTGCGGGTCGGGTTCAACGTCGCGTACGCCTACGGCGCTGATGCGTCGTTCTGGGCGCGTCTCGCTCTGCAGGCGAGCGCTGCCTTCCGCCACGACGTCGACTGGGTGGGGCTGCACACCTATCCGAATCTGCTGAGTACGGACACGCCCGTCAACGGGACCGACCAGTCGATCGAACGGCTCGCGATGGCCACGACGCGGGCCTGCATGACGGCTGTGGGTCTCGGTGCGCGGGTGCCGATCGTGATCACCGAGGTGGGCTATCCCACCAGTCGAGGTCCGGCGGAGTACGACGCGCAGCGCGACTATTGGCGACGAGTGCTGACCACCGTCGGCAGGTACGGACCGCGCTATGGCGTGACCGGGTTGTTCGCGTTTCTGTTGCAGGACGCGCCCTCGACCGCCGCCGTCGGTGGGGGATACGGCCTGTTCGACCAGCACGGGCGGCCCAAGCCCGCGCAGCCGACCGTTACGAGACTGTTCGAGCGATACGGCAGCGCAAACGGCGGCCGAAGGCATCCGCCACCGTTCGTTCCGGTCAGCTACCGGCGCATCGACCTGCCGCACCGGGTCCAGCCGTGGGGCATGACCTGGACGCCTGACGGACGGCACATCCTGTTCGAGAACCAGCTCGACGGCTATCAGGCGTGGGTGGTGCGCGCCGACGGCAGCCGGCTTCGATGCATCACCTGCGGCATGTCCGACGCACCGAGGATCGGTGGCGACGTCGGGGCGATGATGTACGCCTTCCCCGGCGACCGGCGACTGTTCATCTCTGACGACACCGGGTCGACGCCGCCCGCCGACCCGCCGTTCGGCGCGAGTGCCTACGTCGTCGAGTGCCGCCCGAGCATCTTCCGCTGTCATCGCCACGACGAACTGCCGGTCGACATGTCAGCCGACGAGGTCGGCGTGCACCCAGTCCTGCTGCGTCGTACCTGGCATCTCGCTCCCGACGGCGTCCACCTCGGCTGGATGGACGTGCGAACCGACGGGACGATGCTCGTCGTCGGGCGTCTGGTGCGGGAGCGCTCGCAGTACGACGTCACGGACCTGCGCGTCGTCAACCCGGCGGCGCCGGCTGGCCTCACCGACGACGACGCCGCGCGACGGGCGGCGTCGGACGAGGTGTTCGAGCTCAAGTCGTTCGCCGACGGTGGGCGTGACGTCGTCGTGGTCGGCGAACCCGACGCGATCAATCCCGACCAGGAGCTCGTCGATCTGCGTACCGGCAAGGTCACCCGGCTGACCGCGAACGTCGACTGGGACGAGGACGGCGGGCTCTCGCCGGACGGCCGGTACGACCTGGATGCCTCCTACCGAGGCATGCACGGCACCGACGTGTTCGGGGCCCTGCCCGAGATCCACCCGTTCATCGACTTCCCGGTGACCGCCGGGCTCGCCGGCTACTACGTCGGGGGCCACGAAGGCTTCCAGTGCGACCTCACCCCGTGGTTGCTGCCGGCGGCGGGTGACGACGGCGGCCGGCTGATGGGACAGCCGCTCGGCCCGTATCGCGGCGGCCCGTCCTACGTCGCCAACGACTTCCTGGGCCAGCAGGTGTGGAGCCCGGACAGCACAGAGGTCCTCCTCCAGCAGCGGGTCTACGGACCAGCCCGTGGCACCACCCAGCAGGCGGACATGGGAACCTCGCCGTCCCAGATCCTCATCGCCCACCTGCGCATCCCGCCCAGGCGACCGATTCCGGTGGTGTCATCCGTGGTCGGTTCCTGGGCGAAGCCGCCGCTGACCTTCGACAGCGGGATGGACCAACCGGGTGGGTACGTCGTTCACGGCGCGGGTCGCGGGACCGCGACCGTGACCTCCGTCGCGACCGTGCTCAGCAGCGTCGCCAGCCTGACGTACCGGCACTACTCGGATGACGGCAAGAGCTTCGTGTCCGGGACAGAGACGGTGTCCAACCCGTTCTACGTGGGCGCGCCGGTCCACTGGACGATGCACGTCACGCTCAGCGGTGCGCAAACCGGGTCCGAAGACGTCGACCTCGACATCGACGGCACCAAGACGCACGGCAGCGCGACGACGGTGGTCGACGGTGCGACGCTGCACGGCCCGCCGCGGCTCGGCGCGTGCCCGCGGCGGATGCCGCATGCGACTCCACTTCGGGTGCGGGTGCGCCGGGTGGTGACGAGACAGGGCCGGAGGCTCGTCGTGGCCGTGACGGCGAGCATCCCCGGCGCCGGGCGCACCGAGCGGCTCGTCGACACCCGGCCGGTCGAGGGAGCGCTCGTCGAGGCCGCCGGCGTGCGCGCCCGCACCGGCCGTCGCGGGGTTGCCAGGTTGCCGCTCGCCGTACGCAATCCCGGTGTCGTGCGGGTCAGCGCCGGGGCGACCTTCAGCGCACGAACGATCCGGTTGCCGCGGTCGTGGACTGCCCGCGCAACCGGCACAGGTGGTCGCAGCGTCCGCAGCGAACGTCTTCCTACCGACGACAGGGAACCCACGGGATGAGAACCAGCCGGCACCGATTCACTTCGCGACCTGCCACGCGGTCAGGCGCCCGTCATCTCGGCGCCGTCGGCGTCTCGGTCCTCGCCCTCGTCGCGGCAACCGGAGCGTCGGCCGCCTCCGCCGCGGCGCGCGTGCCGTCCGGTGACCCGATCGGATCGATCCGGGTGAGCAGCGGTCACGGCATCGTGGTCCAGGCCGTCAAGGTGGTGGGGCCGCGGCAGCTGCAAGCGACGATCCGGCCGGCGGCGCTCGCACCGAAGACGATCGACGTCCAGATCCTGCTGCCGGTCGGCTACACGCCGGACGCCGACCCGCGCTACCCGGTGCTCTACCTGTTCCCCGGCACCAGCGGGCACAGCACGGACTGGATGACCGCCGGCAAGGCGCCCCAGACCATGAAGCCCTATCGGGTGATCACCGTCAGCTCCGACATCGGTTTCGACGGCGACGGTGGCGGCTGGTTCACCGACTGGGTCGACCAGCACACCGCCCTCGGGAAGTCGCAGTGGGAGACCTACGACATCCACGAGCTCATCCCGTGGATCGACGCCAACTTCGACACGATCCGCTCGCGATCCGGCCGTGCGGTCGCGGGACTGTCGCAAGGTGGCTACGGCTCGACGGAGCTTGCCGCGCGCCATCCCGACCTGTTCGTCCAGCAGGCGTCGTTCTCCGGAGCGCCCGAGATCGACCGCGACGTCGAGGCCCGGCTCGGTGCGGAGGCCATCATCGGCGCGACCATGGTCGGTCTCAACGGGGTCGAGGCCAACGCGCCGTTCGGCAACCACATCAGCGACGAGATCAACTGGGAAGGCCACGACCCGGCTCGCCTGATCTCGAACCTGCGCCCGGTCAAGCTCTGGTTCGCCACTGCGGACGGGCTGCCGGGCCAGTACGACGACCCGGTGACGAACCCGGTCGGCTACGTGGCGGGCGGCGGCATCGAGAGCATGACGCACATCTCCACCGACCTGTTCCTCCAGCACCTGCACGCTGCGCACATGACGGCCACGGTCTACGACTACGGCAGCGGCACCCACATCTGGCCGTACTGGGCGCGCGACCTCCAGAAGTTCGCGCCCGCGATGATGCGGACCTTCGCGGATCCGCCGGCGGCGCCGAAGCGGACCAGCTACCTGACGATCAACCCGCAGTGGCGTCAGTGGGGGTGGACGGTGCGCATCAGCCGCCCCGAGGCACTGGCGTTCGCCAGGATCAGCCGCGCCGACGACACCGGCTTCGACCTCAGCGGCGACGGGGTCGCGACGGTGGTCACGCCGCGCTACTTCGCCCCGAAGGCGTCGTTGGCGGTGACGACGGCAGGCGTCACGCGGACCGTCGTGAGCGACCGGCAGGGCCGGCTGCATCTGACGGTTCCGCTGGGCGCGAAACCTCGCACCGTCGCGGTGCGCATCAAGGCAATATTCGCTGGCGCGGCAGGGTGACGCGGGTAGCGTGACCGGGGCGATCGAACGGGGTTCCTTTGGCACGGGCACGCAAGGCGCCGGCGGCCGAGCCGGCGGTCACGGTACGCGGGTTGGAAAAGCGCTACGGCGACCTCGAGGCGGTCCGTGGGATCGACCTGGACGTCACGGCGGGAGAGCTGTTCGGCTTCCTCGGCCCCAACGGCGCCGGCAAGTCGACGACGATCAAGATGCTCTGCACCCTGGTCAAGCCGACCGCAGGCAGTGCGAGCATCGCCGGCCTCGACGTCGACAAGGAGCGCACCGCGGTACGCCGTCACATCGGGTTGGTCTTCCAGGAGACCACCCTCGACGACTACCTGACCGCTGAGCAGAACCTGCGCTTCCACGCCGCGATCTACGGCATGTCTCGTCGCACCGTGGGCGCCCGCATCGACGCCGTCCTCGAGCTGGTCGGCCTTGCCGAACGCAAGACGTCGGCGGTTCGCACGTTCTCCGGTGGCATGAAGCGCCGGCTGGAGATCGCGCGCGGTCTGCTCCACTCGCCTCGGGTGCTGTTCCTCGACGAGCCGACGATCGGTCTGGACCCTGAGTCCCGCCAGGTGCTGTGGCGCTACGTCGACGAGCTCCGCCGCCGCGAGGACATCACCGTGTTCCTCACCACGCACTACATGGATGAGGCCGAACGCTGCGACCGGATCGCCTTCATCAACAGTGGCGAGATCGTCGCGCTCGGTACGCCGGCGGAGCTCAAGGGCGGCGTCGGGGACGACCAGGTCAAGGTCGTCACCGCCGACAACGACGCGGCGATCCTGGCCATCAAGCGGAAGCTGAAGATCGACGCGGTGCCCGACGGCAACGCGCTGCTGATCGGCGTACCCGACGGTGAGGCCTTCGTTCCGAAGCTGTTCGGGATCGGGATCGCCGTCCATTCGGTCAGCGTGTCGCGGCCGACGCTGGATGACGTGTTCCTGGCGCACGCGGGTCGCCGGATCGGCGACGACGGACCGGCCGCACCGAGGCGCTGGATGGGGATGGGGCGATGACGGCACAGACGTTCTCGGGCGGCCTCGAGGTCGTCCCGGTGAGCTCCCCGATCGGTGGCTTCGCGCACGAGGTCCGCGCGGTCAGCATCGTGTGGCAGCGAGAGATGACACGGATGCTCGGCGACAAGGCGCGGATGATCTCCACGCTGCTTCAGCCCCTGCTGTTCCTGTTCGTGCTCGGCGCGGGCCTGTCGGCTGCGGTGAGCGGGTCGTCCGGCGGAGCGAACTTCAAGACGTTCCTGTTCCCCGGGGTGCTGGTCACCGGGATCTTGTTCACCGCGGTGTTCTCGGCGATCTCGATCGTTTGGGACCGCGAGTTCGGCTTCATGCGGGAGATGCTCGTCGCCCCGATCTCCTCGTCGAGCATCGTCGTCGGCAAGTGTCTCGGCGGCGCCACGATCGCCACGATCCAGAGCGTGCTGATCATCGCGCTGGCGGGCGCAGTGCACGTGCCCTACCGGGCGTTGCTGATGCTCGGCCTGCTCGGCGTCGTGTTCATCACGTCGTTCACGATGACCGCGGTCGGGTTGGTGCTCGCAGCACGGGTGAAGAGCGTGCAGACGCTCATGCCGCTGGTGAACATGATGCTGATGCCGCTGATGTTCATGTCCGGCTCGCTCTACCCGCTCGGTCCGCAGTCCCCACGCTGGCTCGACCTGGTGTCGCGCTTCAACCCGCTGACCTATGCGGTCGCCTCGGCCCGGTCGTTGGTGATCCACAGCCTGGCGGCTGACAACCCCACGAGGCACCTGTTCTTCCCGCCGACCTGGGACGGGTGGGCGGTCCCGGCTTGGCTCGACGTGCTGGTGGTGTTCGGCGTCGGCGTCACGCTGCTCACGGCCGCCTGCCTGATGTTCGCCCGCACCGAGTAACGGCGCGTGTCAGAATCCAGGCGTGGCGATCGCTGAGATCCGCACCGCCGGCAACCCGCCGGCGACCCCCGTGGGGCAGTCCGCGGACTACTCCGCGGCCGGCCTGACGCTCGGTGGCGCCGCCCGGATCTTCTGGCGGACGTTCAACGCCCGAGTGCTCGCGCTCGCCTTCCTGGCCTCGCTGGTCTGCCGCGTCGTACTCGGCGGCTGGCGGTGGTGGGATCTCGCCATTGCGGGGATCGTCCTCGGGGTCCAGCCGTTCACCGAATGGCTGATCCACGTGTTCGTCCTGCACGCCAAGCCGCGTCACGTCGGCTCGGTCACCTTCGACGGACTGCTCGCCCGCAAGCACCGCGCTCATCACGCCAGCCCGAAGGTGATCGCCCTGGTGCTCGTGCCCCGGCGGGCGCTCGTCACGTCGGTCGTCGTCGCCGTACCGCTCTACTGGCTGATCGTCGGGATGAACTGGCGGCTGGCGCTGAGCTGGCTGGTCGTCGCGTACGGGATGTTCCTGACCTATGAGTGGGTGCACTTCCTGATCCACTCCAGCTACAAGCCGAAGCGGGCCTACTACCGCTACGTCTACAAGGCGCACCGGCTGCACCACTTCCGCAACGAGAACTACTGGTACGGCGTGACGGTGCACCTCGCCGACCACGTGCTGCACACCTTCCCGGACAAAGACGACGTGCCGGTCTCGCAGACCGCGTTCACCCTCGGGGTGGACGTGGCCGGCATCGAACCCGCCGCATAGGAGCGCCCCGTGACCGAAGCCACCGTCAGCACCACCTGGAAGCATCCGGACAAGATCCGGCCGGCGGCGCTGCCGGGCGCCGGGCGGCTCGGCGCGGCCCTCGACCGGCTGCAACGCCCGCGCCCGCTCGCCGTACCGCCGGCCGGCTCGGGACTCCAGCCGGTGCCCGGCAACAAGGGATTCCCGCTGGTCGGCTCGACGTTCAGCTTCATGTTCAGCGGCCCGGACTTCTCCCGCCGGATGTACGACCGCTACGGACCGGTGACGTGGATCAAGTCGCTGGGGCTGGATCTGCTGATGGCGCTCGGGCCGGACGCGACGCAGTCGGTGCTCGTCAACGCCGACAAGGCGTACTCGCAGTCGGGCTGGGAGTGGTTCATCGGCCCGTTCTTCCGGCGCGGGCTGATGCTGCTGGACTTCGACGAGCACCTGCTGCACCGCCGGATCATGCAGGAGGCCTTCACCCGGCCGCGGCTCACCGGCTATCTGGAGCGCACCGACGAGCTCGTGGCCAAGGACGTCGCCGGCTGGCCGGCGGCGGGCAAGATGTTCGCGTACCCGACGCTGAAGCGGCTCTCGCTCGACATCGCCACCCACATCTTCATGGGTGACTCCACCGGCGAGGACGACGCGAAGCTGCAGACCGCCTTCATCGACACGGTGCGTGCCGGCACGTCGATGATCCGGGCGGACGTCCCCGGCCTGCGGTGGCACCGCGGCCTGGTCGGCCGACGGGTGCTCGAGGAGTACTTCCGGGCGAAGCTGCCCGCCAAGCGGGCGACGGAGACCGAGGACCTGTTCTCGGCGCTGTGTCACGTGGAGACCGACACCGGTCAGACGTTCACCGACGACGACGTCGTGAACCACATGATCTTCCTGATGATGGCGGCGCACGACACCTCGACGATCACCACCTCCGCCGTCCTCGCCGCCCTGGCGGCGCATCCGGAATGGCAGGAGAAGGCGCGCGAGCAGTCGTTCGCCCTCGACGAGCTCTCCATCGACGCGCTGGACGAGCTCACGGTGCTCGATCTGGTCATCAAGGAGGCGTTGCGGCTGACCGCGCCGGTGCCGTCGATGGTCCGCAAGACGATCAAGGACACCGAGCTGCTCGGCCACTACGTGCCGGCGAACACGTTCGTGTCGGTCTCGCCGTGGTTCAGCCACTACATGCCGGAGGTGTGGTCCAACCCGCAGGCCTTCGACCCGGAGCGCTTCTCCGAGGAGCGGCACGAGGACAAGGTGCACCGCTACGCGTGGGTGCCGTTCGGCGGCGGGGCGCACAAGTGCATCGGCATGTACTTCGGCACCCAGGAGGTCAAGATCCTGGTGCACCACCTGCTGCGCCGCTACCGGTGGACCACGCCTGCCGGCTACGTCGTGCCGTGGGACCTGCTGTCGCTGCCCATGCCGGCGGACGGCCTGCCGTTGGAGCTTCATCCGCTGACCTAGTGGTAGGCCCGTTGATCTTTGGGCATAGCGTCAGCACCGGGGACCGACGAGGGAGTCCGAGTGAAGGCGTGCACGGTAAAGCCAGGCGATGTCTCGACGGCGGGCGTCGAGGAGATCCCGGAACCGCCGGAGTCCGACGGCGAGGTGCTCGTCGAAGGCCTGTACGTCGGGATCTGCGGCACGGACGTCGAGGTGTCCGTCGACGGCTACGGCGAGGCCCCGCCCGGACACGAGCGGCTGGTGCTCTTCCACGAGTCGCTCGGTCGCGTGCTGGAGGCACCCGACGGGTCGGGGCTGGCCAAGGGTGACCTCGTCGCGGGCGTGGTACGCCGCCCGGATCCGGTGCCGTGCGAGCCGTGTTCGAAAGACCAGTGGGACTTCTGCCGCAACGGGAAGTTCACCGAGCGGGGAATCAAGCAGCACGACGGCTACGGCTCGCAGCGCTGGCGCGTCGCGCCGAAGTTCGCGATCAAGCTCGACGCCTCGCTGGACCGCCTCGGGGTCCTGCTCGAGCCGACGTCGGTCGTCGCGAAGGCGTGGGACCAGGTCGGCAAGATCGCGGCGCGTTCCAGCTGGACACCCGCGACCGCGCTCGTCACCGGGGCCGGACCGATCGGCCTGCTCGCCGCGATGATCGGCCGGCAGAAGGGTCTGGACGTCACCGTCCTCGACCGGGTCACCGAGGGTCCGAAGCCGGGCATGGTCGCAGAGCTCGGCGCGTCGTACGTCACCTCGCTCGACGACCTGGCCAGCCCGCCGGACATCGTGATCGAGGCGACCGGGATCGGGCAGGTCGTGTTCGACGTGGTGGGTCGTGCCGCGCCGGATGCGATCGTGTGCCTCACCGGCATCTCCTCCGGCACCCGCGAGATGTCGCTGGCGGCCGACGCGGTCAACAAGGCGATCGTGCTGTCCAACGAGGTCGTGTTCGGCTCGGTCAACGCCGGGCTCGCGAACTACCAGCAGGCGGCGCAGGCGCTGGCGGCGGCCGACAACGACTGGCTGGCGAAGATCATCACGCGCACGGTCCCGATGGCGGAGTGGGCCCAGGCCCTCGAGCGAAAGCCTGACGACATCAAGGTCGTCGTGGACCTGCAAGCGGCCTGACCGTCGCGGTGTCGCTCGCCCTGCTCGACTGGCGGCGTCGGGTCGCCGCGCTCTATCGCGACGTCCGCGCCACTGCCGACCCGGTGGCCGCCCATCGCCTCTGGAGCGAAGGGCGGCAGTGGCTGTTCTCCGCTCATCCCGAGTCGGCGGACCGCGCCGCCGTTCTGAGGGTCGCCGACTACGACCCGGTCTGGTGCTTCGAGGTCGAGATCGCACCCGCCCCGGTGCAGCGGATCGAGATCGCGACCTCGACCGACGGCGTCGTGCCGTTCACCCGCATCGGGCGGGCGGAGCTCGCCGGCCTCGGCGCCCTCGACGTGTGGTGGCTCGACTCCTACGGCGGCGGCGTCTGGCTGCCCATGCGCGACGCCTCGGCGGACACCTACGGTGGCGGGCGCTACGTCCTCGACACCGTCAAAGGCGCCGACCTCGGCGGGACCTATGACCCGGTCACCGGCGCCGGCCGGCTGGTGATCGACCTCAACTTCGCTTACAACCCGTCCTGCGCCTACGACGAGCGGTGGGCCTGCCCGCTCGCTCCCGAGGGCAACCGGCTCCCAACCGCGATCGAGGCCGGCGAGCTGCTGCCGGCGTAGCCCGCTAGTGCCGCGGGTCGTGCGACGTCGGCGGCGTGATGCCCTGGGCGGCGGTCGGAGTGGCGGTGGGCAGCGCGGGAGCAGTGGCCGAGGCGGTGGGGCGCGGGTGGTGCGACGGCGCGCTGCTGGGCTTGCCCGACGGCTTGGGCGATGCGGTCTGCGGCGGCGAAGGAGTGGCGACCGAGGTCGGCACGTAGGGGCCGGTGACCGTCACCAGCGTGCCGTAGTCGATCAGCCCGTAGACGGTCTTCGCCGTGTCGATCGGCAGCTCCAGGCAGCCGACGGACTGCGGGAAGCCGTACGACGCCCGCGGGAAGCCGTGCACCGCCGAGCCGCCGGAGAAGTAGTTGACCCACGGCACGCCCGGGTCCTTGTACTTGGAGCCGTCGGGGTTCGTGCCCTGCATCGTCGTGGCGGTGTAGCGCAGGTAGACCGGGTAGGTGCCGAGTGGCGTCGGGGCGCCGGCGACGCCGCCGTTGACCGGCGAGGTCAGGACCGTCTTGCCGTCGACCCAGACGCTGAGGGTCTGCGGCTCGTAGAGGTTCGCCGAGACGTAGCTGTACTTGTCCGGGTCGACGGTGTGCGCGAGGTCGGCCGCCTCGAGCTTGCGCCACGTCGCCGGCCCGATCGCGCCGTCCTGGGTCAGGTGTGACTGGTGCTGGAAGGCGATGACCGCACCGCGCAGCACGACGTTGTCCCGGCCGGTCTTCCAGTCCTTCTTGATCGTCGCCGGGGTGTCGTGGAAGCGCCACGTCAACCGTCCCGGCGGCGGGTCGTAGACGGCGGCTGCCTCGGCGGCCGCGTCGGCCGGGGCAGCCGCAGCCGACGTCAGTGGCAGATAGCCCAGCCGGGCGAGGATCTGGTCGGCGAAGCGCAGCGAACCGTTGACCGACGTCGGTCGCGCGATGGTCGCGGCCGGGTGCCCGCTGCGGCGTACCAGCTGGACCTTGAACTTCGTGCTCGGCGGGTACGCCTGCGACGGGACGAACGTCGCGGTGCTTCCGCTGCGGGTCCACGTGCCGGGTACGGCGGGGGTGAGGGTCGGCAGTGCCGAGTCGCTCGGCAGCGCGCTGCGGAAGGTCACGACGAGCGGGGTGGTGCCGGTCAGCGTTGCGGGCAGCACCGACACGACATGCAGTGGTGCGGCGGGGGTGCCGGCCGAGCCGGGGGAGTCGGGGCTCGAGCCGCCGCTGCAGGCGGCGAGCAGGCCGGCGATGAGGGCGAGCGCGGTGAGCCGAAGGGCCCGACTCCCGTGCATTGCCGCCTCTCGCTCCGTGACCGGTCCCCGCAGATCCACTGTATGCGAGGCGGCCGGTTGATCTGCGCGGTTACATCACCACTACAGACCGAAGCACACCTCCATCGCTCATCTTGGTGAACGCGGCCTCGACGTCGGCGATCCCGATCCGTTCGGAGACGAACCGGTCGAGCGGGAGCCGCCCGGCCAGGTAGGCGTCGACGAGCAACGGGAAGTCGCGGCTGGGCAGGCAGTCGCCGTACCACGACGACTTGAGGGCGCCGCCGCGGCCGAAGACGTCGATCAGCGGAAGCTCGATGGTCATGTCCGGGGTGGGCACCCCGACCAGCACGACGCGGCCGGCCAGATCCCTGGCGTAGAAAGCGGCGCGGTAGGTCTCGGGCCGGCCCACCGCCTCGATCACGACGTCGGTCCCGAGCCCGCCGGTCAGTTCCCGGACCGCGGCGACGATGTCGGTGTCTCGCGAGTTGACCGTGTGCGTCGCGCCGAACGTCTTCGCCCATTCCAGCTTGCGGTCGTCGACGTCGATCGCGATGACCAGCCGCGCCCCGGCGATGCTCGCGCCGAGGATCGCCGCGTCGCCCACGCCGCCGCAGCCGATCACCGCGACGGTCTCGCCGCGGCGCACCGCGGCGGTGTTCAGCGCCGCTCCCAGCCCGGCCATCACCCCGCAACCGAGCAGGCCGGCGACCGCGGGGTCGGCGGCGGAGTCCACCTTGGTGCACTGACCTGCGGCGACCAGGGTCTTCTCAGCGAACGCGCCGATGCCGAGGGCGGGCGAGAGCGGTGTGCCGTCCTCCAGCGTCATCCGCTGCGTCGCGTTGTGGGTGGCGAAGCAGTACCAGGGCTCACCGCGCGAACAGGCGCGGCACTGCCCGCACACCGCCCGCCAGTTGAGGATGACGAAGTCACCGGGAGCGACATCGGTGACCCCGGGCCCGACCGCCGCGACGGTCCCCGCCGCCTCGTGGCCGAGCAGGAACGGGAACTCGTCGTTGATGCCGCCTTCGCGGTAGTGCAGATCGGTGTGACAGACGCCGCACGCCTGCACGTCGACGAGCGCCTCGCCGGGACCCGGATCCGGCACGACGACCGTGGCGAGCTCGACGGGGGCGCCCTTGCCGCGGGCGATCACTCCCTGGACCGTGCTTGCCATCGACGTCTCCTTCGTGTGGTCGTCCCTGCGCGAATACCACTCGGATCGTCGGTCGAGGCCGCGTTACGATCAAGCGTGAGCGAGCAGACCGGCCCGGTCGAGGACGACGCAGTCGGGTACGACCCGATCGGCGTGGTCGACAAGTGGCTGCCGGTCTGGGACGAGCTTCGGGTCCACGAGGCGCGCGACGACGGCCGGCCACGCACCTACGTCGTCGACATGTTCCCGTATCCGAGCGGCGACCTGCACATGGGTCACGCGGAGGCGTTCAGCATCGGCGACGCGGTCGCCCGGTTCGCTCGGGCGCGTGGCAACGACGTGCTGCACCCGATCGGCTGGGACTCCTTCGGCCTGCCGGCCGAGAACGCCGCGCTGTCGCGCAACCTGGACCCGCGAGACTGGACCTACGCCAACATCGAGGTGCAGGCCGAGTCGTTCCGGCGGATGGGGATGTCGTTCGACTGGCGTACCCGGCTGCACACCTCCGATCCGGAGTACTACCGCTGGACGCAGTGGCTGTTCCTGCGCTTCTACGAGAAGGGCCTGGCCTACCGCAAGTCCGCACCGGTCAACTGGTGTCCCAAGGACCAGACCGTGCTGGCGAACGAGCAGGTCATCCAGGGCAAGTGCGAGCGGTGCGGCAGCGAGGTCACCAAGAAGAACCTGACGCAGTGGTTCTTCAAGATCACCGACTACGCCGAGCGGTTGCTCGACGACATGGCCGACCTCGAAGGCGTGTGGCCGACGCCGGTCCTGACGATGCAGCGCAACTGGATCGGCCGCTCGACCGGCGCCTACGTCGACTTCGAAGTCGTCGGGCGCGAGGAGCCGGTGCGGGTCTTCACCACCCGGCCCGACACGTTGTTCGGCGCGACGTTCTTCGTCGTCGCCGCCGACTCCGCGCTGGCTGACGAGCTGTGTGCCTCGCAACAGCGCGAAGCCTTTTCGGCGTACCTGGACGAGGTCCGCAAGGCCACCGACATCGAGCGGCTCGCGGAGGCGCGCCCGAAGACCGGCGTGCCGCTGGGCCGGACCGCGATCAACCCGGTCAACGGCGAGGAGATCCCGATCTGGGCGGCGGACTACGTGCTCGCCGACTACGGCACCGGGGCGATCATGGCGGTGCCCGCCCACGACCAGCGTGACCTGGACTTCGCGCGTCGCCACGGACTGCCGGTGCGCATCGTGGTGGACACGGGTGGGCCGGACCCGGTCGAAACCGGGATCGCTACGCCCGGCGAGGGCACGATCGTCAACAGCGGCAAGTACGACGGCATGACGAAGGCCGATGCGATCCCTGCGATCGCGGCCGACCTGGCGGCTGCCGGCACCGGCGAGCTGGCGGTCACCTACCGGCTGCGCGACTGGCTGCTGTCCCGGCAGCGCTACTGGGGTTGCCCGATCCCGATCGTCCACTGTCCGGCCTGCGGCGAGGTGGCGGTCCCGGACCAGGCACTGCCGGTCGAGCTGCCGACATCGGGTTACGAGCTGCGGCCGGAGGGTGGCAAGTCGCCCCTGGAGTCGGCGACCGACTGGGTGGCGGTGGCCTGCCCGCAGTGTGGCGGTGACGCGCGACGCGACACCGACACGATGGACACCTTCGTCGACTCGTCCTGGTACTACCTGCGCTACCCGTCCTCGACCAGGGACGACGTGGCGTTCGACCCGGCGTCGACAGCGCAGTGGCTGCCGGTCGACGAGTACATCGGTGGTGTCGAGCACGCGATCCTGCACCTGCTCTACTCGCGGTTCTTCACCAAAGCGCTGCACGACATGGGCCTGCTGACGTTCACCGAGCCCTTCACCCGCCTGACCAACCAGGGGCAGGTGATCATGAACGGCTCGGCGATGTCGAAGTCGAAGGGCAACCTGGTCAACCTCCAGGCGGAGCTCGCGAAGTACGGCCCGGACGCGGTCCGGATCACGATGCTGTTCGCCGGTCCGCCCGAGGACGACATCGACTGGGCCGACGTCTCGCCGACCGGCGCGGTGAAGTGGCTGGCCCGGGTGTGGCGGCTCTGCCATGACATCGCTACGACGGGCCTGGGCAGCGACCCGACCACCGCCGAACCGGGACTGCGCGCGGCGGTCCACCGGCTCATCGCCGATGCGACGAGCCAGACCGAGAGCAAGCGGTTCAACGTCACGATCGCTCGGCTGATGGAGCTGACCTCGCTGCTGCGCAAGGCGGTGGACGGCGCAGCGCTCGACCGGCCCGCCGGCGCTGCCGCGGTGCGCGAAGGCGCTGAGGCCCTCGCCGCGATGCTGTCGATCTTCGCGCCGTTCACCGCGGAGGAGGTCTGGTCGCTGCTCGGCCGGGAGGCTTCGGTGGTGTTCGCCGGTTGGCCGTGCCACGACGAGGCGCTGTTGGTCGAGGACACGGTGACCTGCGTCGTACAGGTCGCCGGCAAGCTGCGGGACCGGCTCGAGGTGTCGGTCGACATCGGTGAGGACGAGCTGCGGGAGCTGGCGCTCGCCAGCGACGGCGTCGTCCGGGCGCTCGACGGGCGCGGCATTCGTACCGTCATCGTGCGTGCGCCGAAACTGGTCAACGTCGTCCCTGCCTAGTCCACACCGGACCCGGCAGGCACGCCGCCTCCACATGGTGGGTGCGGCCCCGGTCGCGACGATGGCAGGTTCCTAGCGTCGCGGCGTGCCAGGCCACGGCGAGGAGACTGCGCGCGCAGCCGCCGACCGGCTGAGCGCGATGGGCCTGGCGGCCAGGCCCTCCGGATGGGTGCCGGACCAGCCGCCGGAGCTGCGTCGGCCCGACGGCTTCGCCGGCGAGCCACCGGCAGCGCTTGCGGTCCCGGCCGACGCACCACGCTTGCCGAGCCGGCTCGATCTGGTGCGGCTCGCGGCCGCGGATCGGCTGCCGGCTGCCCTCGGCGACCGGTTGCGGGCGATGTCGTCGCAGAGCCTGGTGAGTCTCCTCGTCGCGGTCGTCGCGGTGGCGATCTCGGTCGGGCTCGTCGTCCACGACCATCGGCGGCCGGCGTCATATGCCCAGAGCTATCCGGCGCCGCAGGAGGACGTGTCCCCGTCGACGGTCGGCGCCACGGTCGAGGACGGCAGCTCGATCGTCGTCGACGTCGCGGGTGCGGTGCGCCATCCCGGACTGGTCACGCTGCCGGTCGGCGCGCGGGTCGACGACGCCATCACCGCCGCGGGCGGACCCACCCGCCCGGCGGTCCTCGCGCGGACGAACCTTGCCGCGAGGGTCAGCGACGGCGAGCTGCTCGTCGTCGGGCGCGCCGCCCGGCACGGCGGCTCGGCCTCGGGTGGGTTGATCTCGCTCAGCACCGCGTCCATGGCGAAGCTGGAGACGTTGCCGGGCGTCGGTCCGGTGACCGCGCAGAAGATCGTCGACTGGCGCAACGCCCACGGCGGGTTCAGCAGCGTCGAGCAGCTGCAGCAGGTGTCCGGCATCGGGCCGACGCGCTATGCCGAGCTCTCACCGCTCGTCTCACCGTAGCGGCGTGCGGCCGCCGCCCATGCTCGTCGCTGCGACCGCCGCCTGGTCGGCGGCCGCGGCCGGAACCCTGCTGCTGGTCCCGCTGACTGCGGCCTGCGCCGTGGTGGCAGCCGCGGTTGCGGTCGCGGTCGCAGTCGCGGGCGGCCGCCGGCGCGGTGTGCTCGCCGCCATCGGCGTCGGGGTGGCGCTGGCCGCGACGTCGGCCGCGCTGCACGTGCGATCGCTGCACTCAAGCCCGCTTGCCCGCCTCGCCGCTCATCACGCCGCCGTCGACGTGGTCGCCCGGCTGGTGCGTGATCCGCAGCCGGCCGACACGGCGAGCGGCGCCTCGTTGACGATCGTCGACGCCACGGTCGTGGAGCTGCTGGGAGCACACCCGCGACGTCTCGCCACGCCGGTGCTGCTCTTGTCGTTCGATCCCGGGTGGAGCGGGCTCCTGCCCGGTCAGCGCGTCGAGATCACGGGCCGCAGCGAACCGGCGCGCCCGCACGACGACGTCGCGGCGGTGATCGACGTGCGCGGCACGCCTCGGCTGCTCGGCGTCCCGTCCTGGGAGGAGCGCGCGGCAGGACACGTCCGGGCCGCGCTGCTCGCCGCGAGCTCTGGCCTGCCGCGCGACCCGCGCGGCCTGCTGCCGGGTCTGGTTGACGGGGACACCTCGCGGGTGCCGGGCAAGCTGCAGGACGACATGCGCGCCACCGGCCTGACCCACCTGGAGGCGGTGTCGGGAGAGAACCTTACGATCGTGCTCGGCGTCGCGATGGCGGTGGTGCGCGCCGCCGGCATCCGTCGTCGCGGCCGGGTGGTGCTCGCCGGGTTCGTCGTACTCGGCTTCGTCTGGCTGGCTCGCCCATCGCCGAGCGTGCTGCGCGCCGCCGTGATGAGTGCGGTGTCGTTGCTCGCGATGTTCACCGGCCGGCGCGCCTCGGCGATGCCGACGCTGGCGCTCGCGGTGCTCGTCCTCGTCGTTGTCGACCCGTTCCTCGCGCGGTCGGTCGGGTTCGTTCTGTCGGTCGTCGCGACCGCTGGGATCGTCGTCATCGCACCCGCCTGGACCCGCCGCCTCGAACGCTCGATGCCGCGACCGGTCGCCGTCTCGCTCGCGGTTCCGGCGGCGGCTCAGCTCGCGTGCACGCCGGTGCTGCTCCTCGCGTTCGGGCAGCTGACGCCCTACGCGGTCGCGGCGAACCTGCTGGCCGCGCCTGCCGTCGCCCCGGCCACCGTGCTCGGCCTCGCCGGGGCTGCCGTGGCCTCGGCATCGGTCCCGCTGGCACGTCCGGTCGTGTGGTTCGCCGCCGTGCCGACGGCTGCTGTCGCGTGGACGGCGCACGGGTTCGCCGCCTTGCCCGGCGCGGCCGTCGTGGTGTCCCGACCGGTTGCCGCGGTGCTCGCCGTCGGCGTGAGCGCGTGGTTGTGGCGAATCGTCAAGCGCGGTCTTCGCACGAGCTCCCGTGAGATTCTGTAGCCGTGCCCAGCGCAACTGTTGCCGTCGGAGAAGACGGCCTGCTCGCCGACCGTGCGGTCGCCCGGGCGGTTGCCGCGGTGGGACCCGGCACGTCGATCCACGACACCACCGGCGCCGAGCTGACGCCGGACCTGCTCGCCGAGCTCGCCTCGCCGTCGTTGTTCGCTGAACCGCGGGTGGTGGTCGTGCGCGGGCTGCAGGATCTCGCCAAGGATGTGTGGGACCCGCTCGCCCGCACCCTCGAAGACGACTCGGTCGAGCTCACGCTGGTCGGCCATCACCTAGGCGGTGTGAAGGGCAAGGCGCTGCTCGACCTGCTCGAGGGGGTCGGTGCGGCGATCGTGCGGCTACCCCGGATCTCCTCGGTCCGCGACCGGGAGCAGTTCGTCGTCGACGAGGTGAAGGCCGCCGGCGGACGCATCGACCGGGACGCGGCGGTCGAGCTGGTCGCGGCGATCGGCAACGACCTGCGCGAGATCGCGACCGCGTGCGGTCAGCTCGTGGCTGACGTCGGGCCCGCGATCGGGCTCAGCGACGTCGCGACGTACTACCGCGGCCGGGCGGAGTCGAGTGGCTTCGCGGTCGCCGACCGTGCCGTCGAGGGCAACGCGGCGGCGGCGATCGAGACGCTTCGGTGGGCCTACGCGACGGGGCTCGACCCGATCCTGGTGAGCAGCTCGCTTGCGGCCAACCTCCGGCTGATCGCCCAGGTCGGCGCTGCGGGCGCCGGGTCACCCGACGCCGTGGCGGGTCGGCTCGGCCTGCCGGCGTGGAAGGTGCGCCGTGCCCAGGACTGGCTGCGCCGGTGGCGTCCCGACGCGCTCGCCCGTGCGGTCCGTGCCGTAGCGGCGGCCGACGCCGACCTCAAAGGAGCCGCCGACGATGCGGCGTACGCCGTCGAGCGGGCCGTCCTCGCCGTCGCGGCAGCCGCGAACTCACCGGCATGAGCGACCGGCCGACCGACCAGCCGAGCGACGTGCCGCCCGCGCATCCGCCGTTCCGGATGCGCTCGCGCAGCCGGCTGCTGCTGCCCGACCTCGCGCCGCCCACCAGAGCGGAGCTTCGCTGGGCGGCCGAGCAACGGCGGGTGAACCGGGCGGCGCGTGAGGCGGCTCGACGAGCCGAACGCGAGCAGCGCAAGGCGAAGGGCGAGGCCCAGTCCGCTCAGCGCGCCGCCGACCAAGCGGCCATCGCGCGGCTGGCCACCGAGGCGCTGGAGCCGGTCCCGGAGCTCGCGCAGCCGATCGCCGACGTTGCGGTGCCGGTCGACCAGGACTGGCTGACCGCTCCCGAGGTCGGACCCCTCGCCGTCGCGGCGGAACCCGCTCCCGAGGCAGAGCCCGAGCCGGAACCAGAGCCCGAGCCGGAACCCGAGCCCGAAGCCGAAGCTGTCGCCGAGCCCGAGCCGGAACCAGAGCCTGAACCGGAACCAGAGTCCGAGCCGGAACCGGCCAAGCCGCGGGCCCTGGACCCGGTCGAGGACGTCGCAGTGCCGACCTTCGCGCGGTTGCGCTCGCCGCGGGTCGCCACACCGCGGCCACAGTGGCTCGACCGCGGTCCGCTCTTCGACGACGCCGACGAGGTCGAGCTGGTCGAGGTCGAGCCCGATCTGGACCTGGACTTCCACGATCTCGACCCGGCGGTCCCGGTGCGTGACGCGGTCGAGTTCGTCGACGTCTGGGAGGACGTCGCCCGCACCGACTTCGACCCGACGCCGCGTGTCGAGACGGCCTCGGAGGCGGTGTACGACCAGGCCGCCGTCGACCTGGCGCCGTGGCGGCCCGAGGGCGAAACGGTCGAGACCGCCGTCGTGCCGAGGGCCTTCGAGCCGGTCGAGGACCGACTGCCCGAGCTCGACGACTACTTCATCGAGCATTCCGTGCTCGACGCCGAGGATGTCGACCTCACCGAGGACGTCGAAGAGCTCGACGACGACGCCGACGTGGCGCCCACGGCCCCGACGCCGGGTCCGGTCGGGGTGCTGCCGGAGTGGGACGCAGTGCCGTCGAGCGCTCGGACCCCCGTCGTCGCGACGCTGCCACCGGAGCTCGAGCAGCGCTACGAGCCGGCCCCCGCCGTACCGAAGATCTGGGACGGCCGTCCGGCGCCGATGTTCTGGCGAGTGCTACGGCTGCGCTACGTCCGCCCCAACGGCTGGCTTCGAGCGCTGTTCTTCGAAGGGTCGGTGGCGCTCGCCGTCGTCCTCGTGCTCGCGGGTGCGGCGAGCGTCTGGACGATCGTCGTGTTGCCGTTGGTCGTCGCGATCATCGTCAAGGCCAACGACGTCCTGGTCGGCAGCCTGCGGCGAAACCTTGGGCCGCCCGCGTTCGAGCCAGCTCCGGAATGGCCGGAAGAGGAGGTCGCGGCGATCCGCGACGACGAGCTGGCGAGTGTGGGCGACTAGCTCGACTTGTTGGCGCGAAGCGCCATGGCCGACTTGCGGTTGGCCGCCTGGTTGGCGTGGATGACGCCCTTGCTCACGGCCTTGTCGAGCAGCCGCGACGCGCTGCGAAGGGCGGTGCCGGTCTGCTCCGCGTCACCCGCGTCGGCGGCGTCGCGGAAGCGGCGTACCGCGGTCTTGAGCTCCGACTTGACGGCCTTGTTGCGCAGCCGGGCAGCCTCGTTCTGCTTGTTGCGCTTGATCTGGCTCTTGATGTTGGCCACGCGGGGACTACCTCGGCAAAGTCGGATTGGCGGAAACGTGCGTCGATCAGGCTAGCAGCCGGGCCGCGACGACGACCAACTCGCGATCTCGTCGTGCGACGATGGAACGTGCCCACGCCGGACGCGACGGATCCGAAGCGGATCCGCAACTTCTGCATCATCGCGCACATCGACCACGGCAAGTCGACGCTCGCCGATCGGATGCTCGAGCTCACCGGCCTCGTCGACTCGCGGCAGATGCGCGCTCAGTACCTCGACAAGATGGACATCGAGCGCGAGCGCGGTATCACGATCAAGGCCCAGAACGTGCGCCTGCCGTGGACCGTCGACGGCGACGACCACGTGCTGCACCTGATCGACACCCCCGGCCACGTCGACTTCTCCTACGAGGTCAGCCGCAGCCTCGCCGCCTGTGAGGGCGCGATCCTGCTGGTCGATGCGGCGCAAGGGATCGAGGCACAGACGCTTGCCAACCTCTACCTCGCGATCGAGAACGACCTGACGCTGATCCCGGTGCTCAACAAGATCGACCTGCCGGCGGCGCAGCCCGACAAGTACGCCGAGGAGATCTCGCGGATCATCGGCTGCGAGCCCGGTGACGTGTTGCGGGTCAGCGCCAAGACGGGGGAGGGGGTACGCGACCTGCTCGACCAGGTCGTGGCCCAGGTGCCGCCGCCGGTGGGCGATCCGGACGCACCGGCCCGTGCGCTGATCTTCGACTCGGTCTACGACATCTATCGCGGCGTGATCAGCTACGTCCGGGTGGTCGACGGCCGGCTCACCACCCGCGAACGCTGCCTGATGATGTCGACCGGCGCCTCTCACGAGACGTTGGAGGTCGGGGTCGCGGTGCCCGACCCGACCCCGACGGCAAGCCTCGGGGTGGGTGAGGTCGGCTACGTGATCTCGGGTGTGAAGGACGTCCGGCAGGCCCGGGTCGGCGACACCATCACGAGCGCCGCGCGGCCGGCGACCGAGTCGCTGGGCGGCTACCGCAGCCCGAAGCCGATGGTCTACTCCGGGCTCTACCCGATCGACGGCAGCGACTACCCGCTGCTGCGCGACGCACTGGACAAGCTGCAGCTCAACGACGCCGCGCTGGTCTACGAGCCGGAGACCTCGACCGCGCTCGGCTTCGGCTTCCGCTGCGGCTTCCTCGGCCTGCTGCACCTGGAGATCGTTCGCGAGCGCCTGGAGCGGGAGTTCGACCTGGCGTTGATCTCCACCGCACCCAACGTGGTCTACCGGGTCGATCTCGAAGACGGCGGCGAGGCCATCGTCACCAACCCGGCGGACTGGCCGAGCGCGAAGATCGGCGAGGTCTACGAGCCGGTCGTGGACGCGATGCTGTTGCTTCCCAACGACTACGTCGGCGCGGTGATGGAGCTCTGCCAGGCGCGGCGCGGCTCGCTCAAGGGGATGGACTACCTCTCCGAGGACCGCGTCGAGCTGAAGTACACGCTGCCGCTCGGTGAGATCATCTTCGACTTCTTCGACCAGCTGAAGTCACGGACTCGCGGTTACGCGTCGCTGGACTACGAGCCCGCGGGGGAGCAGGTCGGCGACCTGGTGAAGGTCGACATCCTGCTGCAGGGCGAGGCGGTCGACGCCTTCAGCGCGATCGTGCACAAGGACAAGGCCTACGCCTATGGCACGTCGATGGCGACGAAGCTGCGCGAGCTCATCCCGCGCCAGCAGTTCGAGGTCCCGATCCAGGCGGCGATCGGCTCACGGGTGATCGCGCGCGAGAACATTCGCGCGATGCGCAAGGACGTGCTCGCGAAGTGCTACGGCGGTGACATCACCCGCAAGCGCAAGCTGCTCGAGAAGCAGAAGGAAGGCAAGCGGCGCATGAAGATGGTCGGCCGGGTCGAGGTCCCGCAGGAGGCCTTCATCGCCGCGCTGTCCACCAACGCCACCAACGACTGACCCGCCGTACCCGCCGTACCCCCCCTCTTCGCCCCCATTTTTGCCCGAAGTAGCACACAACCCGGCTCGAAATGTGCAAGTTGTCGCACGGTGTCCGGTTTCCCGGGGCGGTTGTGTGCTACTTCGGAAGACGGGCCGGGGCGAGCGGGGCGAGAGGGCTCGAGGGTTCGCTGCCGCAGACTTGACGGGTGCCGTCATCGCTGCCTGAGGGGGAGCCTGCGCCGGCTGACGGCATGCTGCCGGCCGCCGCGTACGACGAGCTCGCGAGCCGGCCATTCGGGGTGTACCTGCACGTGCCGTTCTGCGCATCACGGTGCGGGTACTGCGACTTCAACACCTATACCGCGGCTGAGCTCGGCGGCGGCGCGTCCCAGCGGGACTACCCGGACACCGCGGCACGTGAGATGGAGCTTGCGGCACGAGTGCTCGGCCGGGATCGGCCACGCGCCTCGACGGTGTTCTTCGGTGGCGGTACGCCGACCCTGCTGCCTGCCGCCGATCTCAACGCGCTCCTCGGCTGCGTCCGCACGATGTTCGGCCTGGACTCCGACGTCGAGGTCACGACCGAAGCGAACCCGGAGTCCGTCGACCGCGCCTACCTCGACGAGCTGCGAGCCGGCGGTTTCACCCGGATCAGCTTCGGCATGCAGTCGGTCGCGTCCGGCGTGCTCGCCGTGCTCGGCCGTCGCCACACCCCGGGCCGGGCGGCGCAAGCCGTCGCGGAGGCCAAGGCGGCCGGCTTCGAGCACGTCAACGTCGACCTGATCTACGGCACGCCGGGAGAGACGGACGCCGACTGGCGGGCCTCGCTGGATGCCGCCGTCGACAGCGGAGCCGACCACGTGTCGGCGTACTCGCTGATCGTCGAGGCCGGCACCAGGTTGGCGGCGCGGATCGGTCGCGGGGAGCTGCCCGCGCCCGACGACGACGTGCTTGCGGATCGCTACGCGATCGCCGACGAGCGGCTGGCTGCGGCCGGCTTCGAGTGGTACGAGGTCTCGAACTGGGCTCGCACGCCCGAGGCCCGGTCGCGGCACAACTTGCTCTACTGGACTGACGCGAACTGGTGGGGGATCGGGCCGGGCGCGCACAGCCACGTCGGCGGGGTTCGCTGGTGGAACGTGAAGCATCCGCGTGACTACGCCGCTCGGCTCCTCGGCGGCGCCTCACCCGCTGCGGCGCGCGAACGGCTCACCGCGCAGGACCGCCGGGTCGAGCGGATCATGCTCGCGATCCGGCTGCGCAGCGGTCTGCCGCTGAGCGACCTGGACGCGCACGCGCGCGGCGCGGCGGCGGACGCGGCGGACGACGGGCTGCTGGACGCGGCGGCGCTCGGTGACGGCACGGCGGTGTTGACCTTCCGCGGTCGGTTGCTCGCCGACGCCGTGGTCCGTGCAATGGTCGGTACGTGAAGCGGGCGCTCGCACTCGGCATCGTCGCGGTTCTCGCTGCGCTCGGCGCTCCGGCGGCCGGTGCAGCCGGCGGTGCCGGCGAGCGCCCGGCCCCGCCGCGGTCGGCGTACGCCGCGACCGGTGACCGGCCGATGAGCTTCCTGCACGTCGGCGGTGTCGGCAGCAACGGGCTGCGCCAGATCGTCGACTCGCACGGCCGGACGGTGCTGCTCCGGGGCGTGAACATCGACGGTCTGGTCGACTACTGGCAGCCCTCTCTCGAACCGCCGTACCCGACCTCTCCTGCCGCCTACCGCGACCATCGCTGTCCTCGCGACGACCCGCACGTCGAGGGCGTGCCGATCTGCTGGTTCGACCTGCCGCAGATGCGCCGGCTCGGCTACGACAACATCCGGCTCAACGTGTCGTGGTCGCTGCTCGAGCCGCGACCGAGCCACATCGACCGTCGTTACATCGCGCGCATCGCTCAGGTCGTCGGGTGGGCACGCCGCCAGGGGATCTGGGTGACGATCGACATGCACCAGGACGCCTGGAGCAAGTACGTCTTCACACCGGCCGGCGCCAAGTGCCCGCCGCCGACCGGCCCTACGGTCGGGTACGACGGGGCGCCGAAGTGGGCGACCCGCTCCGCGCTCCCGGCGTGCACGGTCGACAACATCCGTGAACTCGACCCTGCGGTGATCGGTGACGCGCAGGCGTTCTGGTCGGACTTCACCGCACCCGACGGCGTCGGCCTGCAGGAGCACTACGCGCGCGTGCTGGCGGTGCTCGCCAAACGGTTCGCCGACGATCCGGCCGTGGCGGGCTACGACCTGATGAACGAACCCGAGCCCGGCACGTTGCCCGAGGCCGAGAACACCGTCGAGATGCTGCCGTTCTGGGCCAAGGTCGCGCGCACCATCCGCAAGGCGGTCCCCACCTTCCGGCAACTGCTGTTCTTCGAGCCGGGCGTCGAGCGCAACACCACGTCACAGCGCGCCTACTTCACCCCTTGGTCGGCGGTGTCGAGCTACCCGAACGCCGTCTACGCGCCCCACATCTACACCGACGTGTTCAGCCTCGGCGCGGAGACCGGACTGCCGGAGATCGCAACGTTCGCCTCGGACTACGCCGCGGCGATGGGGGATGCGAAGGCGCTCGGGTTGCCGTTGTGGGTGGGGGAGTTCGGCGGTCCGCCGGCGAGCGACGGGACGGTCCTTGCTCAGCAGTACGCGCAGCAGGAACAGCACCTGCTCGGCGGCACGATGTGGCTGTGGAAGGAGAACGCCAACGACACCGAGCCGAACACGTTCTGGGGCGTGTACGGCCCGCCGTTCTACGGCAGGTCGATCCGCGGCACGGCCCAGCCGAAGCGGGTGCGTCGTACGTCGCGGGTCTATCCGGTGCTGACCGACGGGACGCTGCTGACGGCGACCAGCGACCCGTTCACCGGTACGGCGAAGGTCGTCGCGACCGCCCGCCACGCCGTCACGGCCGGCGACCGTACGGCGGCAACCCTGGTCGAGGTCCCGGCGGTCTTTCGGGGGGCGATCTCGGTGAGCGGGGCGTCCTACCGGGTCCAGCGCCGGGGGGCCGACCGGGAAGTCTGGCTCTTCCCGCGAGGTGGCCGGTATTCGCTTCGCGTCAGCACGCCAGGGCCGGGATGATGCGGCCATGAGCGAGCGCGTGGCCCAGCGTGAGGAGGCGATCAGGGGCGCGCTCGCGGCACAACGCCGTCTTGTCGCTGACATCAAGGGTCTGACCGACGAGCAGGCCCGCTCGGCGTCGCTGCTGCCCGACTGGTCGGTGGGTCACGTGCTGACGCACATCGCGCGGAACGGCGATGCGTTCGTCCGGATGATGAGCGCGGCGATCGACGGCCGCGCAGTGACGCAGTACGAAGGCGGTCTCGAAGGTCGCGCCGCCGCGATCGAGGAAGGGTCGTCTCACTCCGCGGCCGACCTCATCGCCGATGTCACCGCGAGCTGCGCAGCCGTCTCGCAGGTGTGGTCGCGGATGACGCCCGAGGCCTGGGATGGTCACGGCCTCACCGCGTCGGGGACGACGTGGCCGTGCGACGCGATGCCGTTCCATCGTTGGCGTGAGGTGATCGTCCATCACGTCGATCTCGGCTTGGGATTCACGACGGCGGACTGGCCCGAGGACTACGTGGCGCGAGAGCTTGCGGTCGTCCTTCGGTCGCTGCCGGAACGGCTCAGCGCCGACGAGCGGCTGCGCGCGCTCACCTGGCTGCTCGGTCGCGGCCCGCAGCCGACCCACCTGGCGCCCTCGTCCTGGAAGTCACGGTCGGATCACTACCTGCGCTGACCGAGCGCCTCGCGAACTTCGTCGGCGGCGCGCTCGCCGGAGCGGACCGCGCCGTCCATGTAGCCGGTCCAGACGGTCGCGGTCTCGGTACCGGCCCAGTGGATCCGGCCGACCGGTGCGCGCAGGGCACGGCCGTAGTCCGACCAGACGCCCGGCCCGAAGTAGCCCGCGTAGCAGCCGCGGGTCCACTGTTCGGCGGCCCACGACTTCTCGACGTACGCCGTCGGCTTGCGGGCCTTCTCGCCGTAGTAACGGGCGAAGCTGTCGATGACGCCGCGCCGGCGGTCCTCGATGGTGGTGCTCAACGCCCGTCGGCCCTCGGACCCTTCGATGAACCCCATCAGGACCCCCGGGCCGTGCGAGTCGGTTGCATCGGGCGGTGAGTTGTCGAACGTGATCTTCACCGGACCGGTGTCCGAGGTCGCCTGCCCGGCCAGGCCGGCTGAGCGCCAGAACGGCTCGTCGTACACGCACTGCACCTTGATGACGGTTCCCATCGGCATGCGTTGCGTGAGCTGGTCGCGCAACGCGGGCATCGCCGGCGAGTAGTCGATCCGGCCGGCCAGCGTGGGCGGGATCGCGACGATGACACGCGCCGCGCGCACCTCGAAGTCGGCGCCGCGCACGGTCACGCCGTGCGCCGTCTGCTCGATCGCGTGCACCGGTGAGGACAGTCGCAGCCGCTCGCCGAGCGCACGTGCGGCGCGGATCGCGATGAGCTGTGAACCGCCGTGCAGCCGGTACATCTGCGCGCCGTTGTCGGTGTTGACGAGCGAGCCGAAGCTGCCTGCAGCGTGGGTGTAGAACAGCGCGTGCAACATGGAGATGTCGCGTGGCTCGGCGGAGAAGACCGACTCGACGGCCAGCTCGACCAGCTGCCGCCCGTCCTTGGTGACGAGGCCGGCGAACGGCTGCCCGGCGAACGTGTCGCCGTGGTCCATCCAGGACTGGATCGTCATCGCGTCCCACTCGGCGGCGTTGGGCGCGTGCCACGGTTCGTCGAGCGGAACGGTGAGGCACCGCTGGTCGATCGCGAGGATCGCCTCGGCGGCCTCGACCGCGCCGGTTGGCGTGTCGAGCGGGATCCGGCCGGAATAGGTGGCGCGGCGGCCGTTGCGGTAGTCGACGTACTTGCCGTCGTTGTACGTCGGGTACGCCGCGACGCCCACCGTGCGCGCCAGCTGCCAGATGTGGCTCTGGCCGGTGACCGCGTCGTCGGTCGGGTAGTCGGCAGGATCCGACAGCCCGCGGTTCGGCAGGTTCACCTCGGGTCCGAGCCATTGCCCGCCGACCTCGACGATGTGTGTCGAGTCGATCGGGTGGTTCAGCGTCCGGCCGCCGACGCGGTCGCGGGCTTCGACAACGACGACATCGACGCCGTGCGACATCAGGTGTCGGGCGGCGCTGATCCCGGCGAAGCCGGCTCCGACGACGACGACGTCCGCGTGGCTCGTCCCGCGCGCCGGCGCGGCAGCGAGTGGTTGTTCGGCGGTCCACGGCATCACCGTCGCGGCCGCTCCGACCGCTGCGCCGGTCAGCAGATGCCGTCGGGTGAGCTCGGTCATCTGGGTTCCTTTGCGGGTGCGAGGTCGGCGTAGACCGCGGTCTCGACGTAGTCGTCTTCCTGCGACGACCCGGATCCGGCGGCGAGTCTCGCACCTTCCGTGCGCAACGCTGCTCGCGAACCGCCCGCTTGCACCCAGGGCGCGAGCGCCATGAACTGCCGCTTCGCGCCGGCGTACACCGCCGCGGAGGCGGGATCGCCGTCGTCGCGATCGAGGCGCGCGTCCCCGACGTAGTGACGTGGCGGCCCGCGGTAGCCGCGGGCGAGGATGGCGGACTGGCCGTCGAAGTCGAGATCCAGCAGGTTGCCGACCAGCATCGGGTTCACGGCGTACCGGAACCGCACCGTCGGATCGGCGACGGCGCGCCATGCCGACCCCATCCAGTCCAGCGGCTGCCAGTCACCGGCGCCGCCGTTGCCGGCCCACCGTCCCGGGTTGGCCTCGGCCTGGATGACGGTGTCGACACCGAGCTTGCTCATGCACGCCATGTAGGAGACGGCCAGATCGGCGCACGGCCGGAAGTGCCGTGGCCGCCTGCCGAACGGGTAGCCGTAGGCGAAGGCAGGCAGGCTCGTCGCGAACCCGAGCCGGTGCCCCGCGACGACGTACCCGGCGGCGTTGCGGATCGCCGCGGGTCCGCTCGACGGGCCGGGGTCGAGATCGAGGATGCTCGACTCGAGGCTGGTCAGCGGGACCTTCTCGTTGCGGAACAGCAGGTTGCGCTCGCCGGCCGGCGCGTGAGGATGCACGTCGTGCGGCCCCCACAGGAAGGTCGTGTTGTAGACCTTCGAGCTCGTCGCGACGTAAGCCGTGCGCAATCCGGGAATCGCCGGATCGCCGAAGAGCCGGACCAGCGCCGGGGAGTGGGTCTCGCGATAGGGCGCCTGGTTGTTCGACGCGACGAGGTAGACCCCGAAGCGCTTCGCGATGGCGCTGAAGGTCAGGTCGAAGGCGCGCACCATCGTGTCGGTCTCCGCGACGAGCACCTCTTTGCGCGGGTCGATCGGCCCGAACATCGCCTGGTAGGCGGCGACCTGCGGCGCGTACGCCGCGTTGAGCTCGCCGAGCGCGACCGCGGCCCCCACGGGTTCGGTGTCGCCGGCCGGCGCCCGCAGCGGTGTCGCCTCCTGCGCCCGGACGAGCGCGCCGCGGCTGCCGGTGGCAAGCGTCATCAGCCCGATGTCTTCGTTGAAGACCACGAGCGTCGGCTCGCCCGGTCGCTCGTGGGGTACGACGAACTCGCGCATGAGGCAGGTCATCGCGTGGCGGAAGGTCGCGTAGCTCGTGACGTCGGCGACCTGCTGGTCGTACTGGATGCCGATGACCCGAAGATCGCCGTGCTGCGTCGTACCGGTCGCCGGATGGAACCGATGCGGCCGCAGGCATTCGCTCGCCGAGGTGACCGCGCCCGCCGGCACCTCGCCCGCGATCGCACCCGCGAGCGAAGCGGGCGAGACAAACGAAACGAGTAAAGCCAGCGAAGCCAGCGAGGCGAGCCAAGCCAGCGAGGCGAGCCAAGCGAGCCGACGCACCCGCAAACCGTACGCAAGGACACACAAACGTTGCAGGAATCACGTTCTCGGTACGCCGGGCGGTGCCGGAAGGCGGCTTCCGCAACGTTTGTGTGTCGTTAAGGACGCTGTCAGGTCGGTGGCGTCCTTGGTGTCGCGGAGGGCGACGAGGGTACGCAGCGCCAGGGCTATGACGGTTTCGGCGTGACGCAGCTCGGGACGCAGGAACGGCGGGCCGCCGTCGCGGCCGATGACGAGTACCATCCCCAACGCCGCGAGCGGGAACTGCGCCCAGGCAACCTCTCCGGCGCTGCCCGCCATCGCCCGCACCGGCATCCGGTCCGGCGCGAGCTCGTCGTGTGCGGGTACGCCCTCCGGGTAGCGCGCCGGTGACGACCGGTCCGGCTCCCGCAGCTGCGCCCAGTCGGCGTCCAGCGCCGCCGGCGCCATGTCGACGAGGGTCTCGACGCCGCGCCCGGGCGCGGTCAGCAGATAGCCGAGCAGATCGAGGTCCGCCCGCTCCGCCATCAGGCGCCGCGAGCTCCGGCAGCTGATCACCTCGATTCCGCGTTCGGCCGCGACCGCCTCGAGCAGCGGCTGGAAGTCGGTGTCGTCCGGCCAGCGCAGCCCGAAGTCGTCGATCGCCCGGCCGCCTTCGGACTCCAGCACGCAGACCCACAGCACGTCGGCCCCGCTCGCGGCGATCGCTCGGCTGATGCGTGCCAACGTGCCCGGCTGATCCGGCAGGCTGACGCGCAGCTGGACGCCCATCGGGTCCTCCCTTCGGTGGCGGCATGCCCGAGGTCAGACTCGCGCGGCTGCGTTACGCCGCTGTGTCGGCCGTGTCACGGTCGGCACGAGCGGTCGGCACGAGCGGTCGGTACGCCGTACACTTGGCACTCGACCGCCGTGAGTGCCAGACGGGTGAGGAGGCGCGCACCGTGATCGAGGACCGCAAGCTCGACGTGCTGCGCGCGATCGTCGAGGACTACGTCGCGACCAACGAGCCGGTCGGCTCGAAGGCGCTCGTCGAGCGGCACCCGCTGGGCGTCTCGCCCGCGACGATCCGCAACGACATGGCGTCGCTGGAAGAGGACGGCTACATCACCCAGCCGCACACCAGCGCCGGCCGGGTCCCCACCGACAAGGGGTACCGGCTGTTCGTCGACAAGCTGTCGACGGTCAAGCCGCTGAGCGGTCCCGAGCGCCGCGCGATCGAAGGGTTCCTTGCCGGCGCGGTCGGGCTCGACGACGTGGTCAACCGCACGGTGCGGCTGCTTGCCCAGCTCACCCGCCAGGTCGCCGTCGTGCAGTACCCGTCGCTGACCCGCTCCGCCGTGCGCCACCTCGAGATGGTGCGGCTGTCCGAGACGCGCCTGATGGTCGTGTTGATCACCGACACCGGCCGGGTGGAGCAGCGGGTCGTGGAGCTGCCCGGCGCGCTCAGCGAGAACGACGTCGCCGAGCTGCGGGCCCGGATCAACTCCCTCATCGCCGGCCATCAGCTGGCGGAGGCGCCGACGTTGATGGCCGACCTGCCCGACTCGTTCGCGCCGGACGACCGCGCCAACGTCAGCACGGTGGTCGCGACCGTCCTCGAGACGCTGGTCGAGCAGGTCGACGAGCGGGTCGTGATGGCGGGCACCGCCAACCTCGCCCGCGGCAGCGCGCTGGACTTCGCAGGGTCGATCCGCCCGGTGCTCGAGGCGCTGGAGGAGCACGTGGTGCTGCTGCGGCTGTTCGGCGAGACCGCCGAACCCCAGACGGTCCACGTCAGCATCGGCGAGGAGAACCCGCACGAGGGCCTGCGGACCGCGTCGGTCGTCTCGACCGGCTACGGCCTCGACGGGGTCGGCGCGTTCGCCTCGCTCGGCATCGTCGGCCCGACGCGCATGGACTACCCCGGCGCGATGGGCGCGGTGCGCGCCGTCGCCCGCTACGTCGGTCACGTGCTGGCAGAGGGCTGAGCGCACCGTGCCACCGACGCGCGACTACTACGCGATCCTCGGGGTGTCCCGCACCGCGACGCCGGAGGAGATCAAGAAGGCCTACCGCAAGCTCGCCCGTGAGCTTCACCCGGACGTCAACCCCAGCCCTGAGGCGCAGGACCGGTTCAAGGACGTCACCGCCGCCTACGAGGTGCTCTCCGACCCGCAGAAGCGGCAGCTGCACGATCTTGGCGGTGACCCGCTGTCGACGAGTGGTGGTGCGGGGCCGGCCGGACCGTTCGGCGGTTTCGCCGACATCATGGACGCGTTCTTCGGCGGCGCGGGTGGCATGGGCTCGCGCGGACCGCGCTCGCGGATCCAGCCCGGAGCCGACGCGCTGATCAGGATCGAGCTCGACCTCGCGGACACCGCATTCGGTACGACGCGCGACCTCACGCTCGACACCGCGGTGCGGTGCAGCAAGTGCAACGGCGCGGGCACCGCGCCGGGCACTCATCCCGAGACCTGCCAGACCTGTAGCGGTCGCGGCGAGGTGCAGTCGGTGCAACGGTCGCTGTTGGGGCAGATCGTGACGGCTCGGCCGTGCCCGGACTGCGGGGGCTTCGGGACGAAGATCCGCAACCCGTGCCCGGACTGCGGCGGCGACGGCCGGGTGCGGGCGCGTCGGACCGTCACGGTGAAGGTGCCGGCCGGAGTCGAGGACGGGATGCGACTGCGGCTGGCCGGCGAGGGCGAGGTGGGCCCGGGTGGCGGTCCGGCCGGAAGCCTCTACGTCGAGATCCACGAGCGCACCCATCCGTCGTTCGTCCGCGACGGCGACGACCTGCACTGCAAGGTCGAGGTCCCGATGACCGCGGCGGCGCTCGGCACCGAGGTCAAGCTGACGACCCTCGACGGCGAGGAGCGGCTCGTCGTCAAGCCGGGCACGCAGTCCGGAAGCGTCACAACGCTACGCGGTCGCGGCGTACCGCATCTCAACCGGGGCGTCGGGCGAGGTGACATCCACGTCCACTACGAGGTCGTCACGCCCACGAAGCTCGACGCGGAACAGGAACGGCTGCTCCGCGAGCTGGCGAAGGCACGCGGTGAGGAGCACCCGGAGATCACGGTGAGCAACCCGGCGGCCGGCAACGGCGGCGGGCTGTTCTCCCGGCTCCGTGACGCGTTCAAGTAGTCAGCCATGATCGAGGGGTGACCCCTCCTGTCTTCCGCGTACCGGACGGTACGGCCGGCGCGGATGGCCAGGGCGTTCTCACCCTGCGCGGCGCCGAGGGGCATCACGCCGCCGACGTACGCCGGCTGCGGGTCGGTGAACCGGTGTGGCTGACCGACGGGGCCGGCTCCCGCTGGGAGTGTGCCGTGTCGGGCGTGCGGCGCGGCGAGCTCGACCTGGCGGTCGGCCGCGTCGTGCACGTCCCGCGTCCGCAGCCGCGGCTGGTCGTCGTCCAGGCGCTGGCGAAGGGCGGCCGTGACGAGGACGCCGTCGAGGCGATGACGGAGGTCGGGGTCGACGAGATTCTGGGCTGGTCGGCCTCGCGCAGCGTCGCGAAGTGGACCGACCGTACGGCGGGGAAGTGGGAGGCGACGGCGGCCGCAGCCGCCCGGCAGTCCCGCCGCACCTGGTGGCCGACGGTCGCGGGTCCGTTGTCGACGGCGCAGGTGGCGGCGCGACTCATGACCGCGTCGCGGGCGCTCGTCCTGCACGAGTCGGCCGTGCACCCGCTGACCGTGGACGCGGCCGCGGCGAGTGGCCAGGAGGTCGTCGTCGTGGTCGGGCCCGAAGGCGGCATCGCGGACGACGAGCTAGCCGCGTTTGCCGCGGCAGGCGCGCAACCGGTCCGGCTGGGGGACGCCGTCCTTCGCAGCTCCACGGCAGGAGTGGCGGCGCTGGCCGCGATCTGTTCGCAAACCCGCTGGCGCTGACCCGTACGCTCGCGCCATGAGCGATCCGGATTGCATCTTCTGCAAGATCGTCGCGCGTGAGATCCCGGCCGACATCGTGGCCGAGTCGGACACGGCGATCGCGTTTCGCGACATCGCGCCGCAGGCACCGGTCCACGTTCAGGTCATCCCGAAAGACCACCATCGCAACGTGGCCGAGGTGGCGGCGGCCGGCGACGTCGATGTTGGCGACCTGTTCCGGCTGGCCGTCGAAGTCGCGCAGGTCGAAGGCGTGGCCGACGGCGGCTACCGGCTGGTGGCCAACACGGGCGAGGCGGCGTTCCAGACGGTGTTCCACTGCCATATCCATGTGCTCGGTGGCCGCCCGATGGGTTGGCCGCCCGGCTAGCCTGGAGTGCAGACATGGCAACCCGGCCACAGGCAAGTACGACGACGACGCGCATCGTCGTGCCCGGCGCTCGCAGCATGGTGTCGCTGCTCGGCTCGAGCGACGAGCTGCTCCACCTCATCGAGCAGTCCCTCAGCTGCGACGTCCACGTCCGCGGCAACGAGATCACGCTGTCCGGCCCGCCCGAAGAGGTTGAGCTCGGTGCGCACCTGTTCGAGGAGCTGCTGACGCTGCTCGATCGCGGCGGCGTGCTGACCTCCGACGCGGTGTCGCGATCGCTGGCGATGCTGCGCCAGGAGACCGACGAGCGACCCGCCGAGGTGCTCAGCCTCAACATCCTGTCCAGCCGCGGGAAGACGATTCGGCCCAAGACGCTGAACCAGAAGCGCTACGTGGACGCGATCGACGCCCACACGATCGTGTTCGGCATCGGCCCGGCCGGGACCGGCAAGACCTATCTGGCGATGGCGAAGGCCGTCCAGGCGTTGCAGGCCAAGCGGGTCAACCGAATCATCCTGACCCGGCCGGCGGTCGAGGCGGGGGAGCGGCTCGGGTTCCTGCCGGGCACGCTCAGCGAGAAGATCGACCCGTACCTGCGGCCGCTCTACGACGCGCTGCACGACATGGTCGACCCGGAGTCGATCCCGCGGCTGCTGGCGTCGGGTGTGGTGGAGGTCGCGCCGCTGGCGTACATGCGAGGCCGGTCCCTCAACGACTCCTTCATCGTCCTCGACGAGGCGCAGAACACCAGCGCCGAGCAGATGAAGATGTTCCTCACCCGGCTCGGCTTCGGGTCGAAGATGGTGGTCACCGGAGACGTCACCCAGGTCGACCTGCCGACCGGCACGCAGAGCGGTCTGCGGACCGTCCAGCAGATCCTCGACGGCATCGACGACGTCGACTTCTGCCGGCTGACCTCGCAAGACGTGGTTCGCCACAAGCTGGTCAGCGACATCGTCGACGCCTACGCCCGCCACGACGCCGAGCAGGCGGCGGCTTCGGCGCCGGCCGCGCACCCGCCGAAGCGCCGTGCGCCGCGCAACGGCAGCTGATCGAATGAGCATCGAGGTCGCCAACGAGACCGGCGCGGACGTCGACGTACACCGCATCGAGCGGGTGGCGAGGTTCGTCCTCAACGAGATGGGCGTCAACCCGCTGGTCGAGTTGGCGATCCGGCTCGTCGACGTCGAGGCAATGACGGCGCTGCACGTGCACTTCATGAACGAACCAGGCCCGACCGACGTCCTCGCGTTCCCGATGGACGAGCTCAACGACCAGCGCGACGACCTCGAAGGCGACGTGCCGCCGACCCTGCTGGGCGACGTGGTGCTGTGTCCCGCGGTCGCCGAGGCCCAGGCGAAGCAGGCGGGCCACTCGACGGCGGCGGAGCTGGAGCTGTTGTGCACTCACGGCGTGCTGCACCTGCTCGGGTACGACCACGCCGATGAGGCCGACGAACGCGAGATGTTCGGGTTGCAGGCCCGACTGCTCGACGGCTGGAAGACCTCGAAGGACGCCCTGCGCTCGACGGACAACCAGGCGCCATGACCACGACGGACGCCTGGGCGCTCGTCCTCGCGGCTGTGTTGCTTCTCGCCTCCGCGGTGCTGGCCGTGGCCGAGTCCGCGCTCGCTCACGTGTCACGGTTGCGGGTCGAGGAGCTGCTTCGCGAGGGCCGACGCGGCACCGAGCGGCTCGAACGCGTCGTGCGCGAGGCGCCCACGAACCTCAACGTGCTCCTGCTGGCGCGAACCGTCGGGGAGATGCTGGTCGCGACACTGGTCGCGGTCGTCTGCGTGCGGGAGCTCGGCTCGATCTGGCAGGCCGTGCTGGTCGCGGGCGTCGGTGTCGCGCTGCTGCACTACGTGGTCGTCGGCGTCGCGGCACGCACCATCGGGCGTGAGCGTTCGGAGCGGATAGCGCTGCTCACCTCACGGCTGGTGCTTGCGCTGCGGGCGGTCAGCATCGCCGTGACGCAGGTGCTGATCGCGATGGGCAGCGCGCTGGTGCCCGGCAAGGTCGCGCGCGACTCGGGCTTCACATCGGAGGCGGAGCTGCGCGACCTCGTCGACCTCGCCGAGGAGCGTCAGGTCATCGAGAGCAGCGAGCGGGAGATGATCCATTCGGTCTTCGAGCTCGGCGAGACGCTGGCTCGCGAGGTCATGGTCCCGCGCACCGACATGGTGTGGATCGAGCGGTCCAAGACGGTTCGCCACACGATCTCGTTGGCGTTGCGCAGCGGGTTCTCCCGCATCCCGGTCATCGGCGACAACGAAGACGACGTCGTCGGGGTCGCCTATCTCAAGGACCTCGTCCGCAAGGCCTATGACGGCGAGGCGCAGACCGCGGTCCGGGTCGACGAGGTGATGCGCCCGGCGTACCTCATCCCGGACTCCAAGCCCGTGGACGAGCTGTTGCGGGAGATGCAGGCGAAGCAGGTCCACGTGGCGATCGTCATCGACGAGTACGGCGGTACGGCGGGCCTGGTCACGATCGAGGACATCCTCGAGGAGATCGTCGGTGAGATCACCGACGAGTACGACCGCGAAGGTCCACGCATCGAGGAGCTCGAGGACGGCAGCCTGCGGGTCAGCGTGCGCGTGCCGATCGACGACCTCGAGGAACGCTTCGACGTGTCCTTCGACCTCGAGGACGTCGAGACGGTGGGCGGCCTGCTCGCCGCGGAGCTCGGCCGGGTGCCGATCGCCGGCGCGACGGTCGAGCTGCATGGCCTGCGGTTCACCGCCGAAGGTGGCAAAGGGCGTCGCAACCAGGTGGGCACCGTGCTGATCGAGCGGCAGGAACCGGCGCCCGCCGCGAAGCGCAAGCGCTCATAGGGTGGCTGACGTGGACAGTGAGGACGAGAAGCTCGTCACCCTCGCGCGTTCGGCACGGGCGCGCAGTGGCG
This sequence comes from Mycobacteriales bacterium, assembly GCA_035550055.1. Taxonomy (NCBI): domain Bacteria; kingdom Bacillati; phylum Actinomycetota; class Actinomycetes; order Mycobacteriales; species Mycobacteriales bacterium. The sequence goes on from DASZRO010000017.1 coordinate 36,847, forward strand.
CCGCGGAGGGCGCCGCGGTCCGCGACGACATCGGGCGCACCTACGTGGCGGCCTCCGTCACGCTGCCGGGGTTGGTCCTGACGGCGTTGCAGGCGGCGGTGGCGGCGGCGGCCTCCAGCGGGGTGAGGCGCCTCGAGGCCGCGGTGGTCGTGACCGCACAGCCGAACGTCGACGACACGGCGCTGGCCGGCCTCGGTGATCCGGTGCTGCACGTGGTCGCCGAGTGACGGCACAGCCCGAGGCGGGGTTCCGGTCCGGCTTCGCCTGCATGCTCGGCAGGCCGAACACCGGCAAGTCGACGCTGACGAACGCGCTCGTCGGTTCCAAGGTTGCCATCACCAGCGACCGGCCGCAGACCACCCGGCACGCGATTCGTGGCATCGTCTCGCGCCCGGAGGGGCAGCTCGTGCTGGTCGACACTCCCGGCTTCCACCGGCCCCGCACGCTGCTGGGTGAGCGGCTCAACGACTTGGTGCGCGCGACCGTCGCAGAGGTGGACGTCGTCGTGTTCTGCGTGCCGGCGACCGACAAGATCGGTCCGGGGGACCGGTTCATCATCGACCAGCTCCGCGCGATCGCGGGGCAGACGCCGGCGCTGGCCGTCGTCACCAAGTGCGACCTCGCCGGCAAGGACGTCGTCGGCGAGCGGCTGATCGAGGTGTCGAAGCTGGCGGACTGGGACGAGGTGGTGCCGGTCAGTGCGGTCGACGGCTTCCAGGTCGACCTGCTGGCGGACCTCCTGTTGGCCCGGCTCCCGCAGGGCCGTCCGCTCTATCTCGACGACGAGCTGACCGATGCGCCGGAGTCGGTCATGGTCGCTGAGCTGGTCCGCGAAGCGGCGCTGGGCGGCGTACGAGACGAGCTGCCGCACTCGATCGCCGTCGTGGTCGAGGAGATGGTGCGCAGCGACACCCGGATCGACATCCACGCGGTGATGTACGTCGAGCGCGAGAGCCAGAAAGGCATCGTGATCGGCACCGGGGGTGAGCGGCTGCGCGCGGTCGGCACCGAAGCCCGCCGTCACATCGAGGCACTGCTGGGAGCGCAGGTCTACCTCGATCTGCGGGTCAAGGTCGCCAAGGACTGGCAGCGCGACCCCAAGCAGCTCAACCGGCTCGGCTTCGCCTAGCGCCGTCTGCTCTCGCGGTCAGCGGGTGACCGCGAGCCCGTCGATGCCGACCGTGGTCCCCGACGAGAACGTGCCGCGGACACCGGTGCACTTGAAGGTGAAGGTGCGCGTCTTCGCCGGCGTGTGAATGCCGCCGAAGAACGGGATCGTGGTGTGTCCCGGCGCGGAGCTGAACAGGTCGTAGGTGCCGATGCGCTTGGGACCCTGGAAGATCGCGAGCTTGCCGTACGTCGGGCCGGTGCGGACGAGCAGCTCGTACGTCGTGCCGCGCGCGGTTGCCACGGCAGTCGCGCCCTTCGCGGAGGTCTCGATGTGCGATCCGGCGTAGTCGGTCGCCCCGGGCACGGTGCGCCACGAGCCGGTGAGCCGCATCGTCGTGTCGTCGTACGGCACGGCGAGGACCTGCCGCACGGCCGCCGCGTGCTTGCCCGCAGCGTCGTACTCGGTGACCTTCACGACATAGGTGCCGCCGGTGACCGCGGTGAAGCGGTAGGACCCCGTGGCCGGCGCGGTGTTGGACGTGTACACCGGCGCCGCCGCGCCGACGTGCGTGATCGTCACCGACGCGCTCGACGCCAGCAGCGCGCCGACGCCGGGGTTGGCTGGGTGCCAGTGAACGACGACGTTGGTGGCGCGCTTGCGGACGTGCGGGTCCGCCAGTGCGATCGTCGCCTGCGCCGCCGGGGCTTTCGGGGAGAACACGTACGGCGCGAGCGACGGCCACAACGGCGCGCCGAGACCGCTGACCGTGTCGAAGCCCTTCATCGCCCTGACCGGCAGGTCGGTGCGGGCGCGGTCGGCATCGGACTGCGCGCCGTTGCTGCCGGAGGTCACATCGCGAAACGTCGCCGGCTTGCCGGCGTACGCCGAGTACAGCGCGCTGTGGATGTCCCCGACGCCGCTCGTCGCGCCGTGGGCGGACAGCATGTTGGTGAACAGCGCCGCCGCGACCGGCGCCGCAAGGCTGGTGCCGCCGACGGTGAGCGTCGCGGGGTTCGACGTCGGGTTGCAGAACAGCGGCAGCTGGTTCTTGCAGGTCGCGTTCTGGTCGGTCGTGAGGATCTCGAAGCCGGACGCCGGGTCACCGTTGACGGCGATGTCGGGCACGAGGCGGCGTGCCTGCTTGCCGAAGTCGCCGGTTGTGCCGGTCGCGGTCTTGAACGGCTCCCGGCCGATCCCGCTGCTCTGGTAGGCCGGGATCGGGAACGTGTCGGACTCACCACCTCCGGAGCCGCCGCTGCCCGAGCTCGCCTGACAGGAGGTCGGGTCGGTGCAGGTCCAGCCCTTGTCCACCCAGTTGGTGCCGTCGTTGGCGGCCTTGCCCCCGACCGCGACCAGCCGGGTGGCGCCGACACCGACCACCTCCGGCGAGCTCGCGGGGTAGTCCACCGCGACCTTGGTCGAGGTCTTGGATCGGCCGCAGTCGTAGATGCCGTCGTCTCCGGAGGCCGCGAAGATGGTCACGCCCGCGGCGTCCAGCGACTGCAGCAACGACTCGATCGCCTTGATCGAGTCCCCCGGGAAGTTCGCGGTGAAGTCGTCCTCGCAGGCGCCCCAGGAGGTGGTCAGCGCCACGATGTGGGGGTCGCCGCCGTCGGCGGACTTGCCCTGGCCCTGCGTCACGTCGGCGAGGACCTGGCTCAACGCCTGGACGTAGCCGCCGCTGCTGTTCGTGTCGAAGTAGGCGCGCTGGTTGGCGTGCGGGGCGGTCGACAGCAGCGCCTCCTGGTCGAGGTCGACCTCCTCGTCGAGGTCCGGCGTGGCCGGCGAGATCTTGCTCGACGCCACGGCGAACTGCTTGTACTGACCGCTTGCGACCGGATCGGGCGCGATGTTCACCGACGGCTGCGCGGCGTACTTGCTGAGGTCGACGTCGTTCCAGTTCGCGAACTGCAGCGAGGCGATGGTGAGGGGGCCGTTCTTGTCGCGCCCCTCCGACGGCGACTGCAGCGGGGCTGCATACGCGTTGCGGAAGTCCGGACCGGCGAGGGTGTCCTGCGTGCGGAACAGCGGGGTCGCGTCGGAGTCGTCGAGCACCGCGGAGGCGACGCCGGCGATGCTGGTCGGAAGGTCGGCGACGACGTCGTGCGCCGTCGAGTGGGTGACCCCGCCGAGCAGACCGAAAGTTGCGGCCACGACCGAGGCCGGCGCGGACGCGTTGATGGTCCACGCGGTCTGGTGGCCGATGGCGAACCCGGCGGAGGTCAGCGCGGTACGTACGGTCTGGTGCGCGGCCGCGCCGGGCAGCACCGCGTCGAGGCGGCGGACCCGCTCGGCATGGTGGGCTCCGGCCGCGGTGGCGAGCCGTGCCAGGCGCGCCGGGTCCGGCGCCTTCAGCAGGACGGTCACGGTCGTCGTGGCTTCCGACGCATGTGCGGCGGGGGTGCTCAACGCCGCTGCGGCGAGCAGTGTCGCGCCGACCAGCGCTGCGGCGCTGTGGAGCCGGCTGGAGATCGGCCGAGTCACGGTGTCAGGCCTCGCTTGCGACGGGGTGCTGGGCTTCCAACCGTACCTGCGCAACCTCGACTCGCCCGTCGTACAGTCGCGCAACGCGCGGATGGCCGGGGAGAATCAAGGCGTGCCGCTGTACCGCGACGAGGCCGTCGTCCTTCGCACCCAGAAGCTGGGCGAGGCCGATCGCATCGTCACGCTGCTGACTCGGCGGCACGGCCGGGTTCGTGCGGTCGCCAAGGGAGTACGCCGCACCGGGTCGAAGTTCGGTGCGCGGGTCGAGCCGTTCATGCACGTGGATCTTCAGCTGCACACCTCCGCGATCGAAGGCGCCGGTGGCCTCGACATCGTGACGCAGGCGGAGACGCTCGCGCCGTTCGGTGAGGCGATCGCGACGGACTACGCGCGCTACACCGCGGGAACCGCGGTGCTCGAGACGGCGGAGCGGCTGACCGCCGAAGAGCGGGAGCCGTCACTGCGGCTGTTCCTGCTGATGGTCGGAGCGCTCCGCGCGCTCGCCGACGGCGACCACACGCCCACGTTGGTGCTCGACGCCTTCATCCTGCGCGCGCTCGCGATCTCCGGCTACGAGCCGGTGCTCGACGGCTGCGCGTTGTGCGGTACGCCGGGCCCGCACCGCGCGTTCGTGGTCGGCTCCGGTGGTGTCGTTTGTGGCGACCATCGACCGCCGGGTGCGCCGATGGTCTCCACCGACACCTTGCAGCTGATGGCTGCTCTCCTCAGTGGGGACTGGACGGTCGCAGACGCGGCCTCCGCGAAGACCCAACGCGAGACGAGCGGCGTCGTCGCGGCGTACCTGCAGTGGCATCTCGAACGAGGTCTGCGATCGCTTCGCCTCGTGGAACGCGGCTGAGCCCGGTCCATCCGGACCGGGCCCAGCGGCGAGGCTCAGCTCGTGACGTGGATCGTCATGTGCACTGTCGCGTTGCCCGGGATGACGTGGACGAAGCCGCTCGCATCGGCGTAGCTGCCCGTGCCGCCGGTGATCGACCAGTCGAACGGCGCCGGGCCCTGCGGGCTCGACGTGACGGTGCCGACCGCGACGAGGGAGCCGTTGGGCAGGTCCAGGGTCTGGGTGCACAGCTCATGTGCCGTCGGCTTGGTCACGAACGTTGCCAGACAGACACCGTCGATGCTCCCGTAGGCCTGACCGTTCATCGTGAGCTTCGCGGTTGACAGGTCTTCGTCGCCGACGCTGAAGCCCTTGTGTCCAAGGTCGATGTCGTGGTCGTGGTTGTCGTGTGCGACCAGCGCGATCACGGCGGTCGTGGGGTCGCTGCTGTCGGCGAGGGCAAGGCCGGCACCGCCGAGCGTCGTGGCAACGGCGGTCGCGATGACTGTGGCGAGCACGGTACGCATTGGTGGTCCCTTTCGTGGTGGCCGGTGCGGCCGTGGATTGCTGACGGCGGGACGTTACGAACCGACGAGTGCTCGTCGCCTCCGTCGCGAGGTTGGTCGAGCGCGGTCATGGGCGGAACCGCGGTCCGACAGATTCCCCCTGTGGTGGGACCCGGCTTCCCCCGCAAGGCGGAGAAGATTGCAGCCGGCAATGGTTACGGTCATGGCGTGACGCTCGCGCTGCGACTGTTCCGCAACCATGTCCTTCGCGACTGGGCGTGCGCGGTTGCCGTCGTCGTCATCGGACTCGGTGACCTGGCGGCGAACCCGCACAGCGAGAACTTCCCGGGCGCTCCAGCGGGACACGTCGCGTTCCTGCTTGCATCGTCGCTGCCGTTGGCCTTCCGGCGACTGTGGCCCGCATCCTGCGCTGTGAGCGCGATTGCGCTGGTCACGGTTTGGGACATTGCGCTGTACCCACCGAAGAACCAGGCCAGCTTCGAGGCGTTCCTCATCATGTTGGCCGCGTCGTACATTCTCGGCGCCGATGTTCGCGGTGCACGTCAGGCGTGGACCACGGCTCTCATCGCGCTCGTCATTCTGCCCGGCTGGCTGTTCGCGCTCGGTGCCGGTCAGTCGCCGGGCGACGTTCTCCCCGCGCTGGTGTTCACCGTGTTGGCCTGGACCGTCGGTTACACCCTGCGCCGCCGCAAGGAGCAGGCGGCTCTCGAGCGAGCGCGGGCCGACCGGCTTGCCTTCGATCAGGGCCGGTTGGCCGCCGAGGCGGTGATCGAGGAGCGATCGCGGATCGCGCGCGAGCTGCACGACGTCGTCGCGCACAGCTTGTCGCTGATGGTCGTGCAGGCCTCCGCCGAGCGCCGGGCGCTGGCCGTCGGCATGAGCGACCCGGACAGCACGCGCTCAGTGTTGGAGTCGGTGGAGTCGACCGGCCGGGAGGCACTCGTCGAGCTTCGGCGGCTGCTCGGCCTGATCCGTCGTACCGATGAGGTGGCGTCCCGCCAACCGCAGCCGACCCTGCGGCATCTCGACGCGCTCATCGAACAGGTGACGGCAACCGGCGTACGCATCGACTTGACCGCGACCGGTGACTTCGAGGGCCTGCCGCCTGGTGTCGATCTGGCCGCGTACCGGGTGGTGCAGGAGGCCCTCACCAACATCGTCAAGCACGCATCCGCGAGCGTTGCGCAGGTGCGGATCGGGTGGTGCGGCGGTGCGCTCGACATCGAGATCGTCGATGACGGTGCGGCCGGACCCGCGTCGCTGCCGACCGGTGGGCACGGCCTGGCGGGAATGCGCGAGCGGATCGCGATCTACGACGGAACGCTCGAAACCGGACCTCGCGAACCGGGGCCGGGCTTCCGGGTGCACGCGCGACTGCCGGTCAACCGGCCGTCGGCGGTGATGGTTCCGTGACGCTTCGACTGCTGATCGCCGACGACCAGGCGCTGGTGCGCGCCGGCTTCCGCAAGCTGCTCGACGCCGAACCAGGGCTGGAGGTGGTCGGTGAGGCATCGGACGGCGCGGAGGCCGTGTCGGCCGCCCGCCAGTTCGCGCCTGACGTAGTCCTGATGGACATCCGCATGCCGCGGGTGGACGGGATCGAGGCGACCCGGCGAATCACCTCCGCCGGCGGCCGGGTCTCGGTCCTCATCCTCACGACGTACGACCTCGACGAGTACGTCTTCGACGCGTTGCGGGCCGGCGCGAGCGGGTTCTTGCTCAAGGACGCGCCGCCAGAGGATCTGATCGCGGGTATCAGGCTGGTCGCCCGAGGGGACGCGCTGCTGGCTCCGTCTGTCACGCGTCGGCTCATCACCGAGTTCACCAGCCGGCCGCGCGAAGGGTCGCCGGCGGACCTGCCCTCGCTGAGTCAGCGTGAGTCGGAGGTGTTGCGGCTGGTCGCGCGCGGGCTGTCCAACGCCGAGATCGCGGCCGAGCTGTTCCTCGGCGAGGCCACAGTCAAGTCACACGTCGGCTCGATGCTGGCGAAGCTGGGCTGCCGCGACCGGGTTCAGGCGGTCGTGCTGGCCTACGAGTCCGGGCTCGTCCAGCCAGGAAGGGACGCCGGGCCGGGCGGCGCGCAGTAGCGTTCGCACCGTGGTGCGCCCGCCGTCCCCTCATCCGTCGGGAGCGAAGCCGCCGACGCTGCCGCCGGGCCTCGTGCCGAACCACGTCGCGATCGTGATGGACGGCAACGGCCGCTGGGCGAAGGAGCGTGGCCTGCCGCGGACCGCCGGGCACGAACAGGGCGAGAGCTCGCTGTTCGACGTCGTCGAAGGCGCGATCGAGGTCGGTGTGAAGTGGTTGTCGGCGTACGCGTTCTCGACCGAGAACTGGCGTCGCTCGCCGGACGAGGTCCGCTTCCTGATGGGGTTCAACCGCGACGTCATCCGGCGCCGGCGCGACGACATGCACGCGATGGGCGTACGAGTGCGCTGGGCCGGCCGGCGCCCCCGGCTGTGGAAGTCGGTGATCTCCGAGCTCGAAACCGCCGAGGAGCTGACCAGGAACAACCGCGTCCTGACGCTGACGATGTGTGTCAACTACGGCGGCCGAGCCGAGATCGCCGACGCCGCCGCGGGGCTCGCGCGCGACGTCGCGGCGGGACGGGTCGATCCGTCGAAGGTCAACGAGCGGACCCTCGCTCGCTACCTCGACGAGGCGGACATGCCGGACGTCGACCTGTTCGTGCGCTCCTCCGGCGAGCAGCGGACCTCGAACTTCCTGTTGTGGCAGTCGGCGTACGCCGAGCTGGTCTTCCAGGACCGGCTGTGGCCTGACTACGACCGGCTCGACCTGTGGGCCGCCATCGAGGAGTACGCCCGTCGAGATCGCCGCTACGGCGGCGCGTTGTGACCGAGGGAGAGTCGACCCGGATGCGGCTGCATCACGTCAACCTCGTCGTCAAGCCCGGCGAGACGGCGCAGGTCGCCGGCTTCTACACCGACGTACTCGGGCTGACCGCGGCGGTGAAGCCGACCGAGGGCACGTCACCGGGCGGGGCGTGGTTCGACATCGACGGGCACACGCAGCTGCACATCTCCGAGCGCGCGGACGCGGTGATGCACGACGACATGCACTTCGCCCTCGTGGTCGACGACTTCGACGCAACGGTCGCGCGCCTCACGGCGGCGGGGGCGCAGTGGCGTGAGCAGCCGGACCTGTTCGGAGGTCGGCGAGGCTCGACGCGCGACCCGCTCGGGAACCGGATCGAGCTGCTCGAGAGGGCCGGGTCGCTGGCCTGAGCGTCCGGTCAGCCGGTCAGCCGGTCAGCCGTGGACGAGCTTGACGACGGCGACCACGGTGATGACGACGATCACCGCGACGCGAAGCGGTTTGCCCTGCGGACGTACCTGGTCCCAGACGGCGTAGCTGACCGCGACCAGCATCGCCACGGTCACCAGCAGGATCGCGCCGCCGACCCGGCCCGGGACGAACAAACCGGCGAGAAAGATCGCCAACGCAACGAGTCCCGCGAGCACATTGACCAGCCGCCGGTTCACGCCGGACATAGTCGCACTACTCTGAGTTCTCCTCGCCGACCGCCAGCCGGATGGAGTCGCCCGCCTTGGCCAGCAATCAGTCCCACGACGCCGCGCGCATCGAAGACCTCGTCAGCCTCTGCAAGCGACGGGGAATCGTCTTCCCGTCGTCGGAGATCTACGGCGGCACCCGGTCCGCCTGGGACTACGGCCCGCTCGGCGTAGAGCTCAAGGAGAACATCCGCAGGCAGTGGTGGCGTGCCACGGTCCAGACCCGCGACGACGTCGTCGGGATCGACTCCGCAGTGATTCTCGCCTCGGAGGTCTGGAAGGCCTCAGGTCACCTCGACGCCTTCGTCGACCCGCTGATCGAGTGCCAGTCCTGTCACAAGCGGTTTCGCGCCGACCACCTCCAGGAGGAGTTCGCCGAGCGCAAGAAGATTGACGATCCCGACACGGTCGACCTCAAGGTCGTGCCATGCCCGAACTGCGGCAACAAGGACACCTGGACCGAGCCACGGATGTTCAACGGGCTGCTGCGTACCCATCTCGGCGCGACCGAGGACGAGGGGTCGCTGCACTACCTGCGCCCCGAGACGGCGCAGGGCATCTTCGTGAACTTCCTCAACGTGATGACCGCCGCGCGCAAGAAGCCGCCGTTCGGCATCGCCCAGACCGGCAAGTCGTTCCGCAACGAGATCACGCCGGGCAACTTCATCTTCCGGACCCGTGAGTTCGAGCAGATGGAGATGGAGTTCTTCGTCGAGCCCGGCACGGACGAGGAGTGGCACGAGACCTGGCTGTCGACGCGCTGGGACTGGTACGTCGACCTCGGGCTCGACCCGGCGGACATGCGCTTCTACGAGCACCCCAAGGAGAAGCTGTCCCACTACTCCAAGCGCACGGTCGACATCGAGTACCGGTTCCGCTTCGGCGGCTCGGAGTGGGCGGAGCTCGAAGGCATCGCCAACCGCACCGACTTCGACCTGACGACGCACTCCAAGCACTCCGGCGTCGACCTGTCCTACTTCGACCAGGACAAGGGCGAGCGCTGGACGCCGTACGTCATCGAGCCGGCCGCCGGGCTGACCCGCTGCGTGCTCGCGTTCCTGCTCGGCGCGCTCACCACTGACGAGGCGCCGAACTCCAAGGGGGAGATGGAGAAGCGCACCGTCATGCGGCTCGACCCTCGGCTCGCGCCGGTCAAGGCCGCGGTGCTCCCGCTGTCGCGAAACGCCGACTTGTCGCCGAAGGCACGTGACCTCGCGGCGCTGCTGCGGGCCCGGTGGAACGTGGAGTTCGACGACGCCGGCGCGATCGGGCGTCGCTACCGTCGCCAGGACGAGATCGGTACGCCGTACTGCATCACCGTCGACTTCGAGACCCTCGAGGACGACGCGGTCACCATCCGCTCCCGCGACACGATGGCCCAGGAGCGGATCGGCCTCGACGCCGTCGAGCGCTACCTGCTCGACCACCTCCCCGCCTGCTGACCCAACCGGC